>JAIKXN010000197.1 GCA_024684055.1 Lachnospiraceae bacterium
GCACGTGAAGGTGTAATCATGTGATTAGCCTTAACGATGACATTTCCGTCTTTATCACAGATCGTCTCGCATGAGAATCTGCCTTTAATTCTGTTCTGAAGGCTTTCAATAACTTTCTTTCCGTCAACAAATGCCGAAACGGATCTGCCGGGGATGAAGTCCTTGCCTTCACAGCAGTCAACTTCTCTGATAATGAGTTCCTGACAAACGTCAACCATTCGACGTGTAAGGTAACCGGAGTCGGCTGTACGAAGAGCCGTATCGGAAAGACCTTTACGTGCACCGTGAGCTGACATGAAGTATTCGAGTACGTCAAGACCTTCACGGAAGTTTGACTTGATGGGAAGTTCGATCGTACGACCGGTTGTATCAGCCATAAGGCCACGCATGCCGGCGAGCTGCTTCATCTGCTGTTCACTACCACGGGCACCGGAATCAGCCATCATCTTGATGTTGTTGTACTGATCAAGTCCGTTCATAAGTTCTTTTGTAAGTCTTCCGTCGATGTCTTCCCAAACCTTACATACGCCCTTGTATCTTTCTTCTTCGGTACACTGTCCACGACGGAACTTCATCTGAAGTTTGTCCACGTTCTCCTGTGCTTCTGCAAGAAGCTCGGGCTTCTTTGCAGGAACTACCATATCGGAGATCGAAACGGTAAGTGCGGCACGTGTTGAATACTTGTAACCGATAGCCTTTACAAGGTCAAGTACTTCTGCTGTCTTTGTAGCTCCGTGTGTATTGATAACCTTTTCAAGGATCTGCTTAAGCTGCTTCTTTCCCACAAGGAAATCAATTTCGGGAGCAACGAGGTTGTCAGGGTTCGATCTGTCTACGTATCCGAGGTCCTGAGGAAGGATTTCGTTAAAGAGAAGTCTGCCGAGTGTTGTTTCAACGATACCGGATACAACTTCTTCGTCGGAAATCTTCTTCTCTGCTCTGACTTTGATACGAGCATGTAATGTAATGATGCCGTTTTCATATGCGAGAATGGCTTCATTGATATCCTTAAAGTATTTGCCTTCTCCCTTGGCTCCGGGCCTCTCTTGTGTAAGGTAGTAGATACCGAGAACCATATCCTGTGAAGGAACCGCAACGGGTGCACCGTCCGAAGGTTTAAGAAGGTTATTGGGTGAAAGAAGTAAGAAACGGCACTCTGCCTGAGCTTCCACACTCAAAGGAAGGTGAACAGCCATCTGGTCACCGTCGAAGTCAGCGTTGAACGCCGTACATACGAGGGGATGAAGCTTAATAGCCTTACCTTCGACAAGGATGGGCTCGAAAGCCTGAATACCAAGTCTGTGAAGTGTCGGAGCACGGTTTAACATAACAGGATGCTCGCAGATGACGTCTTCAAGAACGTCCCATACTCTTACATCAAGTCTTTCAACCATTTTCTTTGCATGTTTGATGTTAGGGCTTAATCCTCTTCCTACAAGTTCTTTCATAACGAAAGGCTTGAAGAGTTCGATAGCCATTTCCTTGGGAAGACCGCACTGATAAATCTTAAGTTCGGGTCCCACAACAATAACGGAACGTCCTGAGTAGTCAACACGCTTGCCGAGAAGGTTCTGACGGAAACGTCCGGACTTACCTTTGAGCATGTCTGAAAGAGACTTGAGTGCTCTGTTCGAAGGTCCTGTGACAGGTCTTCCTCTTCTGCCGTTATCAATAAGTGCATCAACAGCTTCCTGAAGCATTCTCTTCTCGTTACGAACGATGATATCGGGTGCACCGAGTGTAAGAAGCTTTGCAAGTCTGTTGTTTCTGTTAATGATTCTTCTGTATAAATCGTTTAAGTCACTTGTAGCGAAACGTCCGCCGTCAAGCTGAACCATGGGACGAATATCGGGAGGAATTACAGGGATAACATCAAGTATCATCCATTCGGGCTTGTTGCCTGACTCACGGAATGCCTCGATCGCCTCGAGTCTCTTCATGAGTTTTGACTTCTTCTGGCCCTTTGTGCTGTCCTCATCAAGTTCGTTCTTGATCTCTTCATATTCCTTCTCAAGGTCTACTCCCATGAGCAATTCCTTGACTGCTTCAGCGCCCATTCCAACACGGAATCTGTCGCCAAACTCTTCTCTTGCATTCTGATATTCCTTTTCGGAAAGAACCTGCTTGAATGCAAGCGAAGTATCTCCGGGATCGAGAACAACATAGCATACGAAGTAAAGAATCTTCTCGAGTGCCTTGGGGCTTAAATCAAGGATTAAGCCCATTCTCGAAGGAATACCCTTGAAATACCAGATGTGAGAAACGGGAGCAGATAATTTGATGTGTCCCATTCTTTCTCTACGAACACTGGCTTTTGTAACTTCTACGCCACAACGGTCGCAGACAACGCCTTTGTAACGTACTTTCTTATATTTACCGCAATGACATTCCCAGTCCTTGCTCGGTCCAAAAATCTTTTCACAGAACAAACCGTCTTTTTCGGGCTTTAAAGTTCTGTAGTTGATGGTCTCGGGCTTTTCAACTTCGCCTCTTGACCATTCAAGTATTTTTTCCGGTGATGCCAAACCGATTTTGATCGAATCAAAAGTTATCGGTTCATATCCATCTCTTCTTAAATCAGACATTTCCTGGCTCTCCTTTTTCTATGGGTTAACATTAACTACTCGTCGTCTCCACCAAAATCATCAGTAGTGTCGCCTTCGTCGTACACGTATTCTTCTTCAATGGAAGAATCATCATCCTCGCCTATTGTGTGTTCCGTGAATCCCATCTCTGCAAGTCTGCTGCTCTCGTAATCGTTCTCATCGGAATCATCACCCATTTCAGCGCGATATGTACCTGTATTTGTTTCTGTATTCTCAAGAAGTTCAACTTCGTTGCCGTCTTCATCAAGAACCTTAACGTCAAGACAAAGTGACTGTAATTCCTTGAGCAATACCTTGAATGATTCGGGAATGCCGGGTGTAGGAATGTTCTCGCCCTTAATAATCGCCTCATATGTCTTAACACGTCCTACAACGTCATCGGACTTAACTGTCAGGATTTCCTGAAGCGTATAAGATGCACCGTAAGCTTCCAGTGCCCAAACTTCCATTTCACCGAAACGCTGTCCGCCGAACTGAGCTTTACCGCCGAGAGGCTGCTGCGTAACGAGTGAGTACGGTCCGGTTGAACGTGCATGGATCTTATCGTCTACCAAGTGGTGGAGCTTAAGATAATGCATGTGACCGATGGTAACGGGTCCGTCGAAGTATTCGCCTGTACGTCCGTCACGAAGTCTTACTTTACCGTCTCTGGAAATGGGAACCCCCTTCCATAACTCTCTGTGATCTCTGTTGTTGTATAAATATTCAAGGATGTCGGGAAGAAGAACGTCTTTGTATTTCTTTTCGAAATCTTCCCATGTACCGTTAACATAGTCGTTGGCCATGTCAAGGGTATCCATGATATCGTTTTCGTTTGCACCGTCGAATACGGGAGTTGCAATATTGAAGCCCAGAGCCTTTGCAGCAAGTGAAAGGTGGATTTCAAGCACCTGACCGATATTCATACGGGAAGGAACACCCAGAGGGTTAAGCACGATATCAAGAGGACGTCCGTTGGGAAGGTAAGGCATATCTTCAACGGGAAGGACTCTTGAAACAACACCCTTGTTACCGTGACGACCTGCCATCTTGTCTCCGACGGAAATCTTTCTCTTCTGTGCAATGTAAATTCTGACCTTCTGGTTAACTCCGGGAGAAAGTTCGGAATCGCCCTGAGCACGTGAGAATACTTTTGCGTCTACTACAACGCCGTATTCGCCGTGAGGAACCTTAAGAGATGTATCTCTTACTTCTCTTGCCTTCTCACCGAAGATAGCACGAAGCAGTCTCTCCTCAGGTGTAAGCTCTGTTTCTCCCTTGGGAGTAACTTTACCTACGAGGATATCACCGGCACGAACCTCGGCACCGATACGGATGATACCGTTTTCGTCAAGGTCCTTACGCGCATCTTCACCGACACCGGGAAGATCTCTTGTGATTTCTTCCGGTCCGAGTTTTGTATCTCTTGCTTCTGTTTCATATTCTTCAATATGAACCGAAGTATAAACATCTTCTTTTACGAGACGCTCTGAAAGAAGTACGGCGTCTTCGTAGTTGTAACCTTCCCAGGTCATGAATCCGATAAGAGGGTTCTTACCGAGTCCGAGTTCTCCGTTGGCGGTTGAAGGACCGTCAGCGATAACCTGTCCTGCAGCTACGTGGTCACCCTTGAATACAATGGGCTTCTGGTTGTAGCAGTTGCTCTGGTTACTTCTGGTGAACTTGGAAAGCTTGATGCTTTCTTCCTTGGATTCACCGTCATATATAATTCTGATTTCGTCGGAAGCAACATATGTAATCGTTCCGGCTTTCTTTGCTACCTTGCATACACCTGAGTCAACGGCAGCCTTGGCTTCCATACCTGTACCTACAACGGGTGCTTCGGTAAAGAGAAGGGGAACCGCCTGACGCTGCATGTTCGATCCCATGAGGGCACGGTTTGCGTCGTCGTTCTCAAGGAAAGGAATAAGAGCTGTAGCTACAGAGAATACCATCTTGGGCGATACGTCCATGTAATCGAACATAGCCTTGGGATATTCATGAGTCTCTTCTCTGTAACGACCGGTAACCATCTTTCTTACGAAATGACCTTCCTCGTCAAGCTTTTCGTTAGCCTGTGCTACATGATAATTATCTTCTTCATCAGCAGCCATATATACTACTTCAGAAGTTACCTTGGGATTTTCGGGATCTGTCTTGTCGATCTTTCTGTAAGGTGCCTCGATGAATCCGTACTCATTGATTCTTGCATAAGAAGCAAGTGAGTTGATAAGACCGATGTTGGGACCTTCAGGTGTCTCGATAGGACACATTCTTCCATAGTGTGTATAGTGAACGTCTCGAACTTCGAATCCGGCACGATCTCTTGAAAGACCGCCGGGTCCCAATGCGGAAAGACGTCTCTTATGTGTAAGTTCGCCGAGAGGGTTGTTCTGATCCATGAACTGTGAAAGCTGCGAGGATCCGACAAACTCTTTCATTGCTGCCTGTACGGGCTTGATATTTACAAGGCTGGATGCGGAAACATCATCAGCGTCATGTGTTGTCATTCTTTCACGAACAACTCTTTCCATTCTTGAAAGACCGATTCTGTACTGGTTCTGGAGAAGTTCTCCGACAGCACGGATACGTCTGTTGCCCAAATGGTCGATATCGTCTTTGTTGCCGATACCGTACTCAAGATGGAAGCAGTAGTTGATGGAAGCAAGGATGTCTTCCTTTGTGATATGCTTGGGAATAAGATCAGTGATATTATTCTTGATCGCATCACCGAGTTCCTCGGGTCTGTTTGCATATTCTCCGAGAATTGTCTGGAGAACAGGGAAGTAAACAAGTTCGGTTACGCCGAGCTCTTCCTTGTCACAGTCTACCCATTCAGCAATATCAACCATCATATTGGAAAGAACCTTAACGTTTCTTTCCTCAGTCTGGATAATAACCCAGCGAACTGCCGAGTTCTGAATTTTGTTGGCTGTTTCCTTATCGATTACATCGCCTGCTTTAGCGATGACTTCGCCTGTGTATTTGTTGAAAACATCCTTCGCAAGAGTATGTCCTACGATTCTCTTGTTGAAATGGAGTTTCTTATTATATGTATAACGTCCAACCTTTGCGAGATCGTAACGTCTGGGGTCAAAGAACATGGATGTCATGAAGTTTTCGGCATTCTCAACACTGAAAGGCTCGCCGGGACGAAGTCTTGCGTAAAGTTCTCTTAAGCCTTCCTGATAAATGGTTGAAGAATCCTTGGCGATCGTCGCCATAACCTTGGGATCGTCGCCAAAATAGAATCTGATATGATCGTTATTTCCGTCCTTGGGGAAATGACTTTCTTCAAATTCTTTCTTGGATACTCCCAACTCTTCTCTGAATTCTTCGAGTTCTTCCTCAAATTCCTTGGGATCGATCTCTTCTCTTCCGATAAGCGCACGAATAAAAGCCGTAATGGGCATCTTCTTGTTTCTGTCTACGTGAACGCTTGCGATATCGTTGGAATCAGTCTCATATTCAAGCCATGCACCACGGTTGGGAATAACTGTGGATGCGAAAAGCTTCTTTCCGAGTTTATCATGTGTATAATCGTAATAAATGCCGGGAGAACGAACGAGCTGGCTGACAATAACACGTTCCGCACCGTTAATAACGAATGTGCCTGTCTCTGTCATGAGCGGGAAATTTCCCATAAAAATGTCAGATTCCTTAATTTCAAACTGACCTGTCTTGTTGCCGTTCTTGTCTTTCTCGGGTACATAAAGACGCGCTTTAACTCTCAAAGGTGCTTCGTAAGTAAGATCTCTTTCCTTGCACTCTTCGATTGTATGCTTTGCTTCATCCTCTGCCAGAGTAAAATCAACAAAGTCAAGACGCATGTCACCGCCAAAGTTTGTGATAGGACAGATATCGTCGAAAGCTTCCTTAAGACCTTCTTTGAGGAACCATTCGTACGACTTCTTCTGCACTTCAATCAGGTTGGGTATTTCGAGCACTTCTTCCTGTCTTGAATAGCTTATCCGCAAACTGTTACCGTTGTACACCGGACGAATTCTTTTCTTTTCCATTGACATTCTGCTCCAATCTTTTGATAATCACTACGCAAATGAGTGGTAAACACTTGATTTTACCCGATTTTAAGGTAATAAAAACACAAATGGGCCACGTCACCCACATTAGCGCATTTTCCATCATATCAAAAAAACGACCGGAAGTCAAACACTTTTTTCCGGTCGTTTCTATTTTTTTGTTGAAATAACTAAATTACTTTAATGTAACCTTAGCGCCAGCTTCTTCAAGTTTCTTCTTGAGATCTTCAGCTTCTTCCTTGGAAGCGCCTTCCTTGATTACCTTGGGAGCTGCTTCAACGAGGTCCTTAGCTTCCTTAAGTCCTAAGCCTGTAGCTTCACGAACTACTTTGATAACTTTAACCTTTTCAGCACCGAACTCTGTAAGTTCTACATCAAATTCTGTCTTCTCTTCTGCTGCACCTGCTGCATCGCCTGCACCTGCTGCTGCAACTACTACGCCTGCTGCTGCGGATACACCGAATTCTTCTTCGCAAGCCTTTACAAGATCATTTAATTCCAATACGCTGAGCTCTTTAATAGCAGCGATAAATTCTTCTGTTGTTAATTTAGCCATTTTTTAATCCTCCATAAAAATGTTAATACTGATTATGCTCCCTGCTTCTCAGCGATCTGATTAAGCACACGAGCAAGATTCGAAATAGGTGACTGAATGCTTCCGAGCAATTTGCCGAGCAATTCTTCTTTTGAAGGTACTGTTGCAATCTTAGCAATACCATTCGCATCATAAGCCTGTCCTTCTACAACACCGGCTTTAACCTCAAGCTTGGGAGCTTCCTTAGCAAACTTGCAGATAACTCTTGCAGGAGCTGTTGCATCCTCAGTAGAAATTGCGATAGCTGTAGGTCCCTCAAGGTAAGGCGCAAGAGCTTCGAACTCTGTTCCCTTGATCGCAAAGTTGATCATTGTGTTCTTGTATACTTTGTAAGTAACGTTGTTCTCACGAAGAGTCTTACGAAGCTTTGTATCCTGCTCAACTGTAAGTCCGCGGTAGTCAACTACAACAACTGACTTTGCATCCTTGATGCTTGATTGAATTTCTTCAACTATGGGTTTCTTTAATTCAACCTTTGCCATTCTTTTTTCCTCCTTCTTAAATTGATTGCCGAAAGAGTTTTGCCGATAAATAAAAAACTCCCGCGTCGAAGCGAGAGAATAGAATTCTTATCAAAACTTTTCTCCTCGGTAGGCGGCACAGCTTACGTCTTTCGACACCTACTGTCTTCGGCATTGGTCATGACGACCTTTTCTAATTTATCATCATGATATTTATTTGTCAATACTTTTTTATCCTGTCGAATGATCTTTTGAATCTTTCCTTCTTTATCAAATGAAATGAACTGCCGATCGTTTGTCCCGGTCCGAAAGAATATTTTGGACAACGGTTTCCATCCATCTGTTTTAATAAAATGTCCGGTCTGCTGTTTATCCGGATCAGGCCGAGTCTTACTATGATCCGCATTTATTCTTCGGGATAAAAAGATGTCCGATACCAATCTGTACCGGACATCTTAATCTTACAAATTATAAGTACTTAAGTGTGCTAACCTTTACGCCGGGGCCCATTGTGCTTGTAAGAGTGATGCTCTTTAAGTATGTACCCTTAAGTGATGAAGGTTTAGCTTTTACAATAGCGTCCATGATAGCCTTGAGGTTATCAGCAAGCTGCTCTTCCGTGAAAGAAGCCTTTCCGATAGGGCAGTGAACGATGTTGGACTTATCAAGTCTGTATTCGATCTTACCTGCTTTAATATCGTTGATAGCTTTTGTTACGTCCATTGTAACTGTGCCGGCCTTGGGGTTAGGCATTAAGCCCTTAGGTCCGAGAACCTTACCTAAACGACCAACAACACCCATCATGTCAGGTGTAGCAACTACTACGTCGAAATCAAGCCAGCCTTCGTTCTGAATCTTGGGAATGAGTTCATCTCCGCCTACGTAATCAGCGCCTGCTGCTTCAGCTTCGTTAACCTTGTCACCCTTTGCAAAAACGAGTACTCTTACTGTCTTGCCTGTTCCGTGAGGAAGTACTACAGCACCTCTGATCTGCTCTTCAGCATGACGTCCGTCGCATCCTGTTCTGATGTGAAGTTCTACGGTCTCATCAAACTTGGCCGTAGCTGTTTTCTTAACCAATGCAACTGCATCTGCAGGATCGTATAATGTAGCTCTGTCAACCTGCTTTGCAGCTTCGTTGTATTTTTTACCGTGTTTCATTATAAATTTACCTCCTTGTGGTTAAATGCAATAATTGCTCCCACTTTTTCAATTAATCTTCTACTACAATACCCATTGAACGAGCTGTACCTGCGATCATGCTCATTGCCGCCTCGATGCTGGCTGCGTTAAGATCCGGCATCTTTAACTCTGCAATTTCTCTGATCTTGTCTTTTGAAATAGTAGCAACCTTATCCTTGTTGGGCTTAGCGGATGCACTCTTCAAATTGCAAGCCTTCTTCAATAATACTGCTGCAGGAGGAGTCTTTGTAATAAAACTGAAACTCTTGTCTGCATAAACTGTGATAACAACAGGAATGATAACATCACCCTTATCTGCTGTCTTTGCGTTGAACTGCTTTGTGAATTCAACGATGTTAACACCATGCTGACCTAAAGCAGGTCCAACAGGCGGTGCCGGTGTTGCTTTGCCGGCAGGAATCTGTAACTTAATAAAACCTGTAACTTTCTTTGCCATTTTGGCTACCTCCTAATAAAATGTGGTTCGGCGCCGCTTATGCGGCTCCCACTGCCCATAAAACTTCTATAATAAAATAGGAAAGTTCCTATGAACAACCTTAATTGTTCCGGCGGATCAAACTTTCTTGATATCCGCAAATCCGATCTCAACAGGTGTCTCACGACCGAAGAGTTCTACGTTGATAGTAACTACCTGCTTGTTCTCATCAACTCTCTTGACTACGCCTTCAGTACCTACCCAGACGCCCGCAATAACGTTAACCGTATCACCTTCGGCAACGTCAACATGGATCTTTTCAGGTCCTTCGAAGCTGAGAGCTTTCATTTCGCTTTCCGTAAGAGGAACCGGTTTGCTTCCCGGGCCTACGAAACCTGTAACGCCTCTTGTGTTTCTGACAACATACCATGCTGCATTATCGTCAGCGTCCATATGGATCAGAACATATCCGGGGAACATCTTTTTCTCCGATGTTTTTCTTGTTCCGTTCTTTACTTCCGTAACTTCCTGCATGGGAACCTTAACTTCAAGAATTGTTTCTCTGAGTTCAGGTCTGTTCTCTATGGCTTTCTCAATATTGGTCTTAACCTTGTTTTCATATCCCGAATAAGTATGAACTACATACCAGCCCATTCCTTTACCCGATTTATTATCGCTTTGACCAATATCGTATTCTTCTTCAATATATCCTTCCATTTATACCTCCGGTTGCACGTTTCGTTTCCGTCACTTTCAAAGACTGTGTTCCGCTTAAGCGTAATAACAATCCCAAATCATTATGATCACAATCCGATCGTGGCTTCAATAATTCCTGTAACGCAACAATTCAGTCCGATTCCGTATTACATACCGAGACCGGTGAGGAAATTGAGTCCGTACTGAATTCCTAAATCTATAAATGCAATAAGCACAGCAACAACAACAGTAATGATGCTCACTACCACTGTCTGCTTGATAACATCGTCTCTGGTCGGCCACGTAATCTTCTTGAATTCGGATCTAACGCCCTTGAAAAAGTTTCTCTTATGCTGTTTTTCTTCTTGGGGGGCTTTCTTCTCTGTATCTGCCATATTTGCTACCTTTCCGGATCAAGCCGAATAACGATTACTTTGTTTCCTTATGTAAAGTATGAGCCTTGCAGAATCTGCAGTACTTCTTGGTTTCCATTCTGTCGGGATGGGTCTTTTTGTCCTTTGTAGTATTGTAATTTCTCTGCTTGCATTCTGTGCATGCCAATGTGATTCTTGTACGCATAATTTATTACCTCCGTTACCGATAATTCACGTTTTGTATTCGCAACAGCCGTTTTTAGAGTGCATAAAAAAAAGACCTAAAAACCAATCTTGCCCTAGTAGAATATCACAACAAATGTTTGTAGTCAACAAATTTTTTCTTCAGCCTTTTTCCACAAAATACGGTTTCTTTTCCTATAATATATACCACTTCTTGTAAAAATGACAGAAAAACCTTGAAAAACAGGCATTTTTCCGTTATTTTTCATAAAAAAATTATTGTTTTTTCTTTACGGTTATGATACTATATATTTGTAATAATAGCATAAGTCTATGCTCATACCGTGGGTGACGGATACCCGGATGCTGAGGCATCGGTATATTTCAAGGAAGAAAGGAGGGAGCAGGATGGCTTATTCAGTAGCATTAAATAACGTCTATAATAACTATCTCACTACGTACGCGCCTAAAGCCAGCGGTCGTTACGATGCGCATAAAAAGAGCGAACTTCGCGGCGTGTATAATTCCATAGTTAAATTAAATAAAGAATCTCCCCTTTCTATTATTGATGAAAGCATACAGTCGCAGTCTTATGCTGTCAAAATGAAAGAAAACGCAAGAGAACTTCGTAATACCATCGCTTCTCTCGGCGGTCTGGATGAGGAAGAACTTCTGAATCAGAAGACTGCTTACTCGAGTTCCGATGATATTGTCAGCGTTAAATATATAGGAGACGGAATCTCACAGGAAGGAGAAAACGAATTCTCGCTCTTTGTCGAGAAACTCGCCGCTTCGCAGATCAATACGGGAACCACTCTTCCCGACGAAAAAATAGATCTTCCTCCGGGAACCTATTCTTTCGACGTTTCCATTAATAATATGAACTACGAGTTCCAGTTTAATATTAATGACGGGGAGACAAATACAGAACTTCAGGAAAAACTTTCAAGACTTATAAATAACTCGAATATCGGACTCAAGTCGGAAGTAACTCATACCGAGGAAGGAAGCTATATCTCACTCGAAACCACTCTGACCGGTATCGAAGACGACCGCCAGCTTCTTTTCGAAGTAGGCGATTCAAATACAAGCAAGACTTCGGGTGCGGTTGCTTATCTCGGACTCGATAAGGTATCGCAGCTTCCGGACAATGCAAGATTCTATCTTAACGACGAGCCGCACGAATCCTATTCGAATCACTTCACGGTAGCAAGAACCTTCGAGCTTAACCTGAACAAAGTTCAGGAAATCGGGGCAGAGCCGATTAAAATTGGACTTAAAGCCGATACCGATTCAATGAAGGAAAATGTATCGCGATTTGCGATGGGATATAACGAATTCATAAGAAACACTTCCGAATTCCTTGCTTCGCAGCCAAAGACCGGATATCTCTTAAATGAGATGAACCGTATAACGAATACATATAATCAGGATCTGAATAATCTGGGAATTTCATTTGATGAAGACGGATTAATGCAGGTGGATGAATCAAAGCTTACGGACAACATGACAAGCACCGACGCACTTGAATCTCTCTCGAGCGTAAGAAAGTTCACCAACTCCGTTTTGAACAAAGCAAATCAGGTTTCACTCAATCCCATGGATTACGTGAGCAAGAAGATCGTTGCTTACAAGAATCCCGGAAAGGAATTCGTAACTCCGTACATAACAAGCCAGTATTCCGGCATGATGTTTAACGGATACTGCTAAAAAAACTTGCCGCTTTTGCAAACGACAAGTTTTTTTATTTCTTAAAATTTCTTATTCTGTCTGAGGCAAGTCTCCGAGGCCTTCTTCGATGATCCTGGAAATATTCTCCATTGCTTCTTCTTCATCATCGCCTTCACAGATTAACTCTATGGAATCTCCCTGCTTTACGCAGGCTGCCAGCACGCTTAACACGCTCTTTGCATTCGTATTGTTATTTCTGTAATTAAATGTAATCCTGGATTTGTACTTAACTGCCTCTTTGCAAAGATTGCCCGCCGGTCTTAAATGCAAACCGGTCGGATTGTTAATAACAACTGTCTTAGTAAGCATATGTATCCCCCCGAATTCATATCTTAATAATTTGTTTAGTAATACTTTATTATACCATTCAGACGCTCAAAACTCAAGTTTCTTCTTCTTTGTAAATCTTAATTCTCAGTCTTACCGTATCTTCTGTTTCGAGCTTATCGGGAAGGTCAACTTTTACGGGAATCGAGTAAATACCCGCCTGAACATTTTCCACGTTGTTTTCTTCAATCCATTTATTGAAATCCGCTTTAAGATTTATGTTTGCGGCGGTAACATTTTCAAAATCTTTGGAAAGACCGTGAACCTTAAGTTCAACTCTGTTATCCGTTACGCTTTCAGCACCGTTTACGATTTCTGCCTTAAATCCGTCAGGAACATCATTGAGATCAATTCTTGTTGTATAAATATTGTAGACTTTCTCGATCTCTTTTTCGATTCCGACCGTAACGAGTACATTTCCTCTGAAATCATCATCGCAGGATTCAAGTCCCGAAGGAAGGTAATTGAAAACGTTTACCGACGTTCTGTAACTCGATGTCTGCTCGGATATATTAACCACATTTGAAGGAATGTTGATCGTATTGATATTGTCGAGAACGCTCTTCGGTCCCGCCAGCTTGATCTCCGAAGGATTCAGTACAACAACTCCGTTGGCCTTGTATCCTTCTGCAGCCTCGCCGCTCGGAACACAGGCAAGCGATACGGTCTTTGTATAAAGAATTTCCTGGCTTACGCTGATGTTGTCGATGTTCATCTTAAGTCTGGACGAATCGATTATCTGTCCCTGAGCATCGTAAAGAACGATGGGTGCGGATGCCGAAACGCTGTTGGTAGCGCCTTCAACATCTATCTGGACCTTTGCGGTCTGAACCAGATCGATGATCGATTTCGGTCCTTCGATGTTTACACGGTTTAAGCTTAAAGAATAGTTTCCTTTAATATATTCATCCGCGGGATTTCCGATCGTTTCAACCTGAATGATCTTCTGTATTTTCTTAAGGTCTTCGATATTGAGTTTAACCTTGTCAAACGAAAGTTTGATATTTACGATGTCGTCGGCATATTTATTGGAAGTTGCCTTGATGCTGATGCAGCTGCTGTCGTCAAGCGAGCTCATGTCCGCAACGGCATCGATATTTTCTTTTGAGATCTCCTCGATAACGGATCTTCTGCCGCTTACCGTGACATCCACATATTCCTGGCCGGGCTCGATCTCGTATACTTTATTCTGCTTGGTAAGAAGATTCTCGTTTTTAACCCTTATCGGTACATTGTCAAACTGAACATTCTTTACCGGGTCATCGATATTTACAACGATCACCCAGATAATAATGGAAAAGAGAACGGCAAGGACCTTCAGATTAAGATTGTGCGTCAGTTTTTGCTTCATCTTTTTTGCCCTCCCCCTTCTTTGATTTTGTTTTCTTGGGTTTAGCTTCCCTCTTGTCCTGGATGACTTCAAGCTTCTTTCTTAAGTCGATAACATCAAGACATCTGTAAAGCTCACCGTTTTGTGCAACGCTGACTTTACCCGTTTCTTCGGAAACAATTATAACCAGAGCATCAGTAACCTCAGAAATGCCGACGCCCGCACGGTGTCTGGTACCGAGTTCCTTGCTTAAGCTTCTGTTATCCGAAAGAGGAAGATAACAGGTTGCCGAACGTACTCTGTCACCCTGAATGATAACGGCTCCGTCGTGAAGCGGAGTATTGTGTTCGAAAATGTTTACAAGAAGCTGGCTCGAAACGATACCGTCAACGGTAATACCGGTGCGTTCGTACTCTTCAAGCGGAGATTCCGCTTCAATCACAATAAGCGCACCTGTCTTGGCACGCCCCATTTCAAAACTTGCACTGATTATTTCATTGATCGTTTTGTCGGAAAATCTTCCCTCATTCTGCCGGTCCCCCAACAGAAGAAGGCTTGTAAGAAGGTTATTCTTGCCCAGATCCTCAATAAGCCTTCGAATCTCGGGCTGCAGGGCAACGATTATTGCCACGGCGCCCAGTGTAAACAGGCTCTTTCCTATCCATATAATGGTAGTCATGTCAAAAATCTCGGCAACGGCCATGAAAACAAGAATAACGGCAAGGCCTTTGACAACGGCCCATGCTCTCGTATTCTTCATCCACTTCATAGCTTGGTAAAGAAGAAATGCGAGAATAATCATTTCAAGTACGTCCAGAATCCTGACGCGCGGGAGCCTGAACGCATTTATATATGCACTTGCGAAATCGAATATTCTCTGAAACATTACTTTACCCTTTTATCACTTGTCCTGATCTTTAGTCAGTCTCTCTTCAAGTTTTCTTCTCTGATAAGCCATTCTGCGGCTTAATCCCAAATCCGAATCTTCTTCCTGAACGATCGTATCATTTTCTCTCTGGGAAGATTCCGCATTTCTCATTCTTTCTTCTCTTCTTCTCTGAGCTTCCCTTCTTCTGGCTATCTCGGCCTGTCTGGCTTCATATGCCGCTTTTTCTCTGGCAAACTCATCTTCATACGAATTCGAGGAACTTCTTCTTGTTCCTTTTCCTGCCGGCGCTTCTTTTCCCGATTCTCTTGCCGGCTTTCTGGCTGTTCTTTCTTCTTCCTCATCTTCACGTTCCGAAGCATCGGACTGCATTACTCTTGCAGCTCTTTCTTCGACGCTATGTTTCGAAACCTGCTTCTTTGCTCTTCTCTTTGAGCCTTCCTCGGAAGAATCTTTTATCGTACCCGCCGTAATCTTGGGTACCGCTTTAACATAGTAATAATAATCGTCGTCCTCGAACTGAACTTTTTCCGTTCGCGAATAATCGACATCGAATACAAGGAACTGGATTACCTTGACCACTCCGCATGCAAGAATCGTTCCGATAATAAGTCCGACGATCGAAATGTTGGTGTTGTACATTACATCGCCTACAAGGATTATCAGGATTCCCGTAAGTGCTCCGACGATCATGGCGATCGTCCATGCGTAATTTATCGAAAGTCTTCTGACTATATAAACCACAAGTACCGTAAGCGCAAAAGCAAATGCGCAGATGAGCATTTCCTTGTTTTTCAGAAGTCCTTCAAGCAGTGCACGAAGTCTGTCGAGAAGATCTTCGACTCCGCTTTCGTCAAAAGCCTTCTGCGCCGAAACCATGTATTTGAGCACGTAGAAAACGATCGTTCCGCATGCAACCGAAATCGCACTGGTCGGCGATCCCACAAGTCCGAACGACATCGGGATCGTGTAGGGAATCTTAAATACAAAGCAAAGCGGTGTAAGCAATACCGCTATATGGTCTTTTGGCGAGAACCTGAAGAACAGCAAAAACATTATCAGATAAACCACGCCAAGCACTATCGCAAATTCCATCGATATGGCATAAGCATGCAAAAGCGTAAGGCCCGCTCCGATAACAGTAATGATGCTCAAAGGCATAAATGAGCAGAATAATGATAAAATGACAGCCAAAGGGAGTTTGGCTATCTTTGTCATATATCCGAATTGTGAATTGATCGTGCAGAATACGATCATGGCAAAAATGAATTTGCCTGCAGGAATCAGATAAGCTTCAAACCTGTTGATGAAAACCACAACCTGAAGTCTGATTTCTCTTAACTTATTCATCATCGTCTTCTTCCTCAAAGTCTTCTTTTCTTCCGTAATGCGACAATAACTTTTTCAGATTCTTGGAAAAAATTCTTTTATATCTTACCGCTTTGTTATATTTAACAAAGAACGCAATCGCAACAATTGAAATATACGCAACAACAAAACCGATATAATACAATATCAGTTTCCTTGCTTCGTCCAGTAAATTGATTCTGTAAAAATCTGCAAGCAGCTGTTCTGAATTGCAGGCCAGATACAAACCGATGATAATAAGGAAAACCGCTGTGGCGCAAATAATCGAGGTAAGTACCTTCAGGCCGATGTAATCGGATCTGAAATATCTTGCCACGGGTTCGTTTTTCTTTCCTTCCGTCTTCTCGTAAATGGCAATTCGTGTCATGAGACGAATTTTCTTTTTTCTTTCTTCGTTTATCATATCATTCCTTAACCGAGGAACCTCATTTTAGGATTGTGTTTTGTAGGTCCGTCGGGTTGTAAATTTTCCGCTTTCTTCTCGGGAGCAAGACCGCGCGCAAGCTCTGCTTTGCACTTATCGCAGTATCTTCCGCTCTTGATCATCGCACCGCAGTATTCGCAGTCGATTCCGACAACCGAGTCCGCTGCGAATACAAGACGTTCTTCGCGAACCCATTGTTTGATCTGCTTTTCCGTTACGTCGCAGGCTGAACAGATAACTGCAATACCTGCATCTTTATTATCTCTTACAAATTCCCTTACTTCCTGGAACTTTTTCTCTGCCTCTTCCTTACATGCGGGGCAGATAGGCGGCATGCCGGCAACATAGTTGTAAAGCTTTCCGCATCTTTTACAGTTTCTTACTTCCATAACGATACCCCCTTGAGTAATTATTTATACGTCTGTCCCAATAGCGACAGTCAGATAATAAATCTTTGTAATCCCTCTTGATAAAAGTGCTTTGGCCGCTTCGTCAAGTGTAGCTCCTGTAGTATATACATCATCGACCAGAATAACTTTTTCTAATTTTACACCTTTTTCCGACATATGAAAAGCCCCCACAAGATTCTTTTGCCTTTCCGTGTCGTTCAGTTTTTTCTGTTCTTTTGTCTTTTTTACCCTCTTAAGGCAATCATTCAGAACGGGGATTCCCGTGCGCTTTGAAATTTCGTTTGCAAGAAGCTCCGACTGGTTGTATCCCCTCTTTTTGTACTTTGATATGTGAAGGGGAATCGGAATCAGCGCATCCGCCTCGAATTCTTTAATAGTTTCGCCAAGATATTTTACAATGTTTTCCGCATAATATTCCGCATATTCCGGACGCGAAGCGTTCTTGAAATTGTTGAGCGAATCCTTCACGCTGTCGTATTCGTACAGTGCAACACCCCTTGTAAAAAAGTGCCTGTCCCTGTTACAGTCCCTGCAGAATTCCTCATTTGAATCATCTATGTTTTTTCCGCATTTCATGCATCGGGGCGCGGGCACAAGGCGCGGTATTCCGACACAGTTTTCGCAGATCTTTTTGTCTCCCGCAATGAAGTCATCACAAATCGGACATCTTCGCGGGAAAAGAAACCTTTCTAACAAATATTATCCCCCAAAACAAATTCCATGCTTTTTCCGAATTTTTTATATTCCATAGTCAATCGGTTCAGCATGTTTTCATCTGATTGCCTTACGCTTTCACAAATCTTCAAAGCCGTCGGAAAACTGCCGGTTCAGCATGTTTTCACCTGATTGCCTTAAACTTCCATAACTTCTTTAAGTCTTTGCGAAAAGTCCGTAAATCTCTTTCTTTCGCCGTCGTTTCTGACCATTTCCTTTATTTTTTCGCTGCTGCCGAGGATCATCACACACTTTGTGGCACGGGTTATCGCAGTATAAAAAAGGTTGCGCGAAAGAAGCTGTCTCGGCGTGTCAAGGATCGGGATGATGATTGCCGGATATTCGCTTCCCTGGGATTTGTGGATCGTGATCGCATAAGCCAGTTCAAGTTCATCCATGTCATCTCTCGAATAAGTTGCTTCACGGGTTTCGTCAAACGTTACCGTGATGGTTTTGTCAAAACCGTTTATCCTCGTGACTATTCCGATGTCGCCGTTATATACGCCTTCGCCTTTTTCGACGGTTATATCGTTAAAGCCCCTGCAGATCCAGGGCATGTCGTAATTGTTCACCACCTGCATGACCTTGTCGCCGAGGCGGAAAATGCTTTCGCCTCTCATTATCTCAGGCTTGCCGTCCTCTGCAGGGTTAAGGTAATTCTGCAAAACCCTGTTCATGTTCTCAACACCGAGTTCGCCTTTTCTGGCGGGTGCGAGAATCTGGATTTCCAGCATGTCTGTTTTGAATTTTGCCGGAATCCTGTTTTTCATAAGTTCTATAACATCTCTGAAGATTGCTCTTTTGTCGGACCGCTCCAGAAAGAAGAAGTCTTCGCTTTCACCGTTTTTGTCAAGCGCGGGACATATGCCCTTGTTTACCTCATGGGCATTTAAGATGATCCTGCTGTTCTCGCTCTGGCGGTGAATCTTTTCGAGTGTTTCGCTCTTAAAATATCCGCAGTTTAAAAGATCCCTGAAGATATTGCCCGGTCCGACACTGGGCAGCTGATTGACATCGCCCACAAGAATAACTCTCGAGCCGACGGGAACTGCATGAAGAAAAGACGCAAAAAGAAATACATCCACCATGGACATCTCATCCACGATGTAAACTTCCGCTTCGAGAGGATTGTCCTCATTTCTTGCGAATCTTGCTTCCTCGCTGTCGTTTTTCACGGCACTCGCTTCAAGAAGTCTGTGAAGTGTTTTGGCTTCAAATCCCGTTGTTTCGCTCATGCGCTTTGCAGCTCTTCCGGTGGGTGCCGCAAGAACAACGTCCTTGTTGCAGTCGTAAAAAAATTCGATAAGAGCCTTTATGATCGTGGTCTTTCCGGTTCCCGGTCCTCCGGTCAAGAGGAAGATACCGTTGTTTATTCCCGCATCGATTGCTTTTTTCTGTGAATCGTCGAGTTCAAATTTATATCCCGAAATGATTTTTTCGAGTTTGTTGTCAAGATATTCCTTATCGGCATCGCTAAGCGATTTTTCGTAAAAGGAATCCTTTAAAATCTTGAGTTTTGCCGCGCAGAAAGCCTCCTCGCGGTATACGCCTTTAAGAAATACTTTGTCGGGATTCTTAAAAGTGAGTTTGTTGGAAAGGCAGAGATTCATTATTCCGTCTTCGACCAGATCAGGCGTTACGGCAAGTATCTCGGAGCCTCTTTCTTTAAGCATTTCTTTGGGAAGATAAGTGTGACCTTCCTCAAGTGCAACAAGAAGCGTGTGCTGTATTCCGGCTTCGATTCTCTCGGGAGAATTCTCTTTTATGCCGACGCTCTTCGCGATCTCATCCACAGTTTTAAAACCGATGCCTCTTATGTCTTCGGCAATCCTGTAAGGGTGTTCCCTGACTATCGCATACATCTTTTCGTCGTAGCGCTCATAGATTTTGGCTGCAAGTGTATTGGAAATGTTATACTGCTGCAAAAACATAATGGCATCGCGCATGTTCTTCTTTTCCGCATACTCTATGGCAAGATTTCTCGCCATATTTTCGCTTATTCCCTTAACTTCGCTTAACCTCTCGGGCTCATTTTCAAGGATTTCAAGTGTTTTCTCTCCGAAAGTCGTAAAAATGCGCACGGCAAGTTTGGGACCGATTCCTTTAAGTGCTCCCGAAGCAAGATATTTAATTACCGCATCTGTATCCGTGGGCTGAATTGCCCGAAAAGACGTCATCTTGATCTGTTTGCCGTAAACGGGATGGATGACTTCATTGCCCGTTACTTCGATATAATCCCCTTCTGAAAGACCAAAAACATTGCCTGTAACGGCAATGTTTCCATCTTCTGTATCCCGGGAAGCAAGGATGAATATTCCGTAATGATTTGTATCATTGATGTATTTAAACGAATCGACTGAACCTTTTAAAACCATTACTATTCGTAATTTCTCCTCATCTGTTCATAAAGGCTTTGCGCAAGTCCGGAGCCGCCTCTTTCCTCGACCGTTCTCTCAGCTATTTCCGAAAGAGCCATGTCTTTGAAATAATCCACAAGGGCCGAATTCTCGCCATCGCTTTTAGGAACCGTTTTCATCATTTCCTTGTAAACACGCTCGGTGAAATAAGCTTCGAACTCCTTGCATACTTTCATGAGTTCTTCATCTTCCGCTTTATCGCCGTTTGCGAGTTTTCCTTTTATACTTTCTGCCTTCTGAGCTCCTGCTGCCGATGTGGCATAATCGGCCATAAATGAGCTGATACCTGAAACATCCATATTCGCTGCCTCTTTCGGATCGATCCGTCAGTCAAAACCTTAAGTTAACGTTCATTGTCTTCTCAAATGATTTTTCTTTTATTCAAGCATACCGACCGCCAAAGCCTTAAGTTAAAGATCATTAATCATTATCTTCTGAGCTGATTAGCCTGACTCATCATTTCGTCAGTTGCCTGGATAGCCTTCGAATTGAGTTCGTATGCTCTCTGTGCAACTATCATGTTAACCATTTCGTCCGCTACCTGAACGTTTGAACCTTCCAGATAGCCCTGTCTTAATTCGCTCTTTATAAGTCCGTTTGTAGTGGCCTCGTTCATGGCCTGACCGCTTGCGCCGGTAGCTGCGAACAAACTGTCGCCCATTTTTTCAAGTCCCGAAGGATTGTTAAACTGCCATACACCGATTGTGATTCCGAGCGGCTGAACATTGTTGTTTTCATCGGGATAGCAAAGTTCGCCCTTACCATTTACTACAATTTTGCTCGATACATAGGAACCGCCGAGTTCAATGGGTTTTCCGGTCGAATCAAGTACGAGGTTGCCGTCGCTTGTTGTAAGTGCAAGACCTGTCCCGTATGTGGAAAGATGGAAGTCACCGTTTCTTGAATAGTATGTATTTCCGTCCTGTCCGCGGATTCCGAAGAAACCGTCGCCGCCTATGGCAAATGCAAGGTTGCTGCTTGATTCATAGAAACTTCCCTGTGTAAATCTTGATGTTACGGATGAGTTTCTTACACCAAGTCCGACCTGAGCTCCGACGGGCTTTGTCTCGCCGTTGCCCGAGGTTGTCTTTGCCTGTATATCCTGATAAAGAAGCGATTTGAATTCCGCTACTTCTGTTTTGTATCCTGTAGTATTTACATTGGCAAGGTTGTTGGCAATTGTATCTACGTTATTCTGCTGTGCGATCATTCCTGATGCCGCTGTCCATAAAGATCTGACCATATACTACGTCCTCCCTGAAATCGGTGAATTATAATTTTCCAAGTCTGTTAACCGCTATTTCAAGCGATGTGTCATAAGTCTGGATTATTTTCTGGTTCGCTTCGTACTGTCTTGTTATCGAAATGAGATTAACCATTTCTTCCACGGTCTGTACGTTGCTCTGCTCGAGATAACCGCTGATAACCTGCGCATCGGGTTCGATGGCTTTTGCTCCCTCTACGGGAACAAAGCAGTTCTCGCCGTATCTTTCAAGATAATTGTAATCTTCAAAATCGGAAACCCTTATCTGACCGACCACGATATCGTTCTGGACGATTCTTCCCGAACGGTCTATCGCTGCGGGAAGATTGGGATTGAGTTTGATATGTCCCATGCCGCCCGTTGCATTGGTTCCGATCACGAAATCTCCGTCCTTGGTAACCAGATAGCCTTCTTTGGTAAGTGAGAAATTACCGTCCCTGGTATACATCGTCTTTGTATTTCCGGCTTTATCGGTAAACTCTATATTAAAAAATCCTTTTCCCGATATTGCAACGTCAAATGTATTTCCTGTCTCTCTGAAAGAACCCTGCGAATAATCCACATAATTCTCGCCGATCTTTACTCCGGGAGTGCCGACACCGATACGGACGTTATTCCAAAGTCCGTTGCCTTCCATGTCTTTGATCCTGTACGCAAGCACATTGTCAAAGCCCTGCGATGTACTGCCTTCTTTTTTGAATCCGACAGTAGCCGAGTTGGCAAGGTTGTTCGTCAAAACATCCATTCTGTTCTGCTCATTGAGCATTCCGGTATAAGCTGTGTAAAGACCTTTAAGCATATTTTACTCCCGTTCAGACTTCATAGTATTTGGTGTCAAGATATTCCACATACTTTCCTGTACCGATAGCCACGCATGTAAGAGGTTCGTTGGCCGTATTGGTATCGATACCGGTCTTTATCTCGATAAGGTCTTCAAGTCCGCGAAGCATCGAACCGCCGCCGGTAAGAACTATGCCTCTTTCTGCGATATCCGCCGAAAGTTCGGGCGGAGTTTTTTCGAGAACGGAATGGATCGCATCTACGATCTGAGTTGTTGTTTCTTTTAATGCCTCTTCCATTTCCGTTGAGGTAACCTTAACCGTGTTGGGAAGTCCGGAAAGAACGTTAAGTCCTTTTACTTCCATTGAATCCTCTTCGAGTCTTCTGTATGCAGAACCTATTTTTATTTTGATATCCTCGGCTGTTCTTTCACCGATGGATAAATTGTGTTTTCTCTTAATGTATCTGGCAATTGCTTCGTCAAAATCATCGCCTGCGATCTTGATCGATTCGCTGACAACGGTTCCGCCGAGTGAAATAACTGCGATATCCGTTGTACCTCCGCCGATATCAACGATCATGTTTCCGCAGGGTTTACTGATATCGATACCTGCTCCGATCGCTGCAGCGATTGGCTCTTCTATAATGGAAACGTCTCTTGCGCCTGCCTGGTATGTAGCATCGAGAACCGCTTTTCTTTCAACTTCGGTAACTCCCGAAGGAACACATACGGCAACTCTGGGCTTTCTGAACATTCTTCTTCCGACAGCCTTCTGAATGAAGTATTTCATCATCTTCTCGGTAACTGTATAGTCTGAAATAACTCCGTGTCTTAAAGGTCTGATCGCCTGAATGGTACCGGGTGTTCTTCCGATCATTAATCTTGCTTCTTCACCGATAGCCCTTATTTTATTTGTATCTTTATCAAAAGCCACAACAGACGGCTCTTTTAAAACGACGCCCTTGTTTTTAACATATACAAGTACGGACGCTGTGCCTAAATCGATTCCCAAATCTGAATTCTGCATTTCCTTAATTCCTTTCTTTCGTATAAAATCTATCCGGTTTTCCTGTCTTTATCCGGTATACGACATAATTTCGCATAATAATCTATGATGATTATACTCTAAAGAAATGCAAAATAAAAGTGATAAATGCACATAAAAAAGGAGACTCTTAAATTGAGACCTCCCTGTCTACACTTATTATATCGAAAAAAGAGAGGTTTTCTTTAACCCCTCTTTTTCATTTTGCTTTTATTTTTTTCCTTTGAGCATTTTTTTGATGTAAAGTCCGGTATATGACTTTTTGTTCTTCGCCACTTCTTCCGGCGTGCCGGTGGCAACTATCGTACCGCCGCCGTCTCCGCCTTCCGGTCCGAGATCGATAATGTAGTCGGCTGTTTTTATCACATCCAGATTATGCTCGATAACGATGACCGTGTTGCCCGCATCAGTGAGTCTCTGAAGAATGTCAACGAGTTTGTGCACATCCGCGAAATGAAGTCCGGTTGTGGGCTCGTCGAGAATATAAATCGTATTGCCCGTCGAAGAACGGCTTAATTCGGTCGCAAGTTTGATTCTCTGCGCCTCGCCTCCGGAAAGCTGTGTCGAAGGCTGTCCGAGTCTGATGTATGAAAGTCCGACTTCATCAAGCGTCTTCATCTTTCTCTTGATCGAAGGGATCGCATCAAAGAAATCAACAGCTTCAGCAACGGTCATTTCGAGAATGTCGGAAATGCTCTTTCCCTTGTATTTGACTTCAAGTGTTTCTCTGTTGTATTTCTTCCCGCCGCAGACCTCGCAGGGTACATACACATCGGGAAGGAAGTGCATCTCGATCTTTACGATACCGTCACCCGAGCAGGCTTCGCATCGTCCGCCTTTTACGTTAAAGGAAAATCTTCCTTTCGTATATCCCTTAGCCTTGGCATCCTTGGTCTGTGCAAAAAGATCTCTGATAAGATCGAATACACCTGTGTAAGTCGCGGGATTGGATTTCGGTGTACGTCCGATGGGCGACTGGTCGATATCTATTACTTTGTCGAGTTTCTTTATTCCTTTTATATTCTTGTGTCTGCCGGGTACGCACTGCGCACGGTTTAAATCCCTTGCGAGACGTTTGTAAAGTATCTCGTTGATAAGAGAACTCTTTCCCGAACCCGAAACACCCGTTACGCAGGTGAACACTCCGAGCGGAATGTCGACATCTATATTCTTCAGGTTGTTTTCGCAGGCGCCCTCAATGGTTATGAAATCCTTGGGTATTCTTCGCTCTGCCGGAACGGGTACGAAAAGGTCTCCCTTAAGATACATGCCTGTCAGAGAATCCGGACATTTCATGATATCCTCCGCTGTTCCGCATGCAACGACTTTTCCGCCCTTCTCGCCCGCCTGAGGTCCGATATCCACGATGTAATCGGCCTGAAGCATTGTATCTTCATCATGTTCGACTACTATAAGGTTGTTTCCGAGGTCGCGGAGTTTTTTGAGAGAAGCAAGAAGTTTGTCATTGTCTCTCTGATGCAGACCTATACTCGGTTCGTCGAGAATGTACGTTACTCCGACAAGTCCCGAACCGATCTGAGTCGCAAGACGGATTCTCTGTGCTTCACCGCCCGAAAGAGTCGCCGTCGGACGCGAAAGCGCAAGATAGGAAAGTCCCACATCTTTTAAGAATCCCAATCTCGCCCTGATTTCCTTTAAAATCTGATTTCCGATCAGTGCCATGTTGCCGTCGAGTTCAAGATCGTTTACAAAATCATGAAGTTCGCCGAGAGGCATCATGGTAATGTCATATATATTTTTGTCAGCCACGGTAACTGCAAGCGAAGTCTTTTTAAGTCTCTTTCCGTTACACTCGCTGCAGGGCGTATCGGACATGTATTTTTCATACTCTGCCCTCGCCTTTTCAAATGGAGTCTGTCTGTATCTGTCGACCACGTTCTGCAAGAGTCCTTCAAACTGAGTCGGATATACTCCTCTTCCTCTTGAGCTTTCGTAAACAACGTCAACATATTCATCCGTACCGTTTATGATGATGTCCTGAATCTTTTCGGGAAGATCTTCAAAAGGCGTATCAAGCGAAAACTTGAAATGTTCGGATAAAGCCTTGAGAAGCTCGTTTGAAAACGAACCGTCCTTTTTGCTGTTTTTCCACCCGATAACCTGGATTGCGCCTTCGGATAAAGAAAGCGATCTGTCGGGTATCATAAGGTCGAGATCGAATTCTCTTTTAAATCCGAGACCGTCACAGACGGGGCACGCACCGAAGGGATTGTTGAAAGAGAAACTTCTGGGTTCAATTTCCTCAATGCTCGTTCCGCAGTCGGGGCACGAGAAAGACTGGCTGAAATTCCATTCGTTTCCTTCGGAATCCGCTACCGTCAAAAGTCCTTCGGATAAGTTCAAAGCACTTTCGACGGACTCCGTGAGTCTGCTCTGAATATCTTCTTTTACGACAAGTCTGTCGATGACAATGTCGATGTTATGCTTAATGTTTTTATCAAGTTTGATCTCCTCGTCGAGTTCGTACATGTTTCCGTCGATTCTCGCACGAAGATATCCGTTCTTCGAAGCCTTTGAAAGAAGCTTTTCGTGCTCGCCTTTTCTGCCTCTGATAACGGGGGACAATATCTGTATTTTAGTTCCTTCCTTAAGCGAAAGAATCTTGTCTACCATTTCGTCAACCGACTGTTTTGAAATCTGTTTGCCGCAGACGGGACAGTGAGGGATTCCGACTCTCGCATAAAGGAGTCTTAAATAATCGTAGATTTCAGTAACGGTGCCGACCGTGGATCTCGGGTTTCTGTTGGTAGATTTCTGGTCGATGCTTATCGCAGGCGAAAGCCCTTCAATGATTTCCACATTGGGTTTTTCCATCTGTCCCAGGAACTGTCTCGCATATGAGGAAAGAGATTCCATGTATCTTCTCTGACCTTCCGCATATATCGTATCGAATGCGAGCGATGATTTTCCCGATCCCGAAAGACCTGTGATCACCACAAATTTATTTCTCGGGATATCTACATTTATCCCTTTAAGGTTGTGTTCTTTTGCCCCGACGATTCTTATGACGTCTCCCTTGGGCAGCATTTTGTTTGCCATTGTACACCTCTGTTTCGAACCGGGTTAAAGTTCGTGACTTAATGCTTTATCTCTGTCTAATTCTGTTTTTCGAGTTCCTCGATCTCATTTCGTATCTTTTTGAGTTCGACAAGCTGATCTCTGTAAACTGCAGCATTTTCGAAATCAAGATCCGTTGCCGCTTTCTTCATCTGCTTCTCAACGGATGCGATAAGCGAAGTAATTTCTGCGAGGCTCATGCTCTCGGGCTCTTTCTTCCAGTTGGTTTCCGCTTCGGCAACCTTTCTCGAAATCGAAATGACATCTCTGACAGCCTTCTTGATAGTGGTCGGAGTAATGCCGTGTTCTTCGTTGTACTTCATCTGAATCTCGCGACGGCGTCTCGTCTCTTCGATCGCGATGTGCATCGAATCGGTTATCGAATCGGCATACATTATAACATGACCTTCGGAGTTTCTTGCCGCTCTTCCGACGGTCTGAATAAGCGATGTTGCAGAACGAAGGAAGCCTTCCTTGTCGGCATCGAGGATCGCAACAAGACTGATCTCGGGAATATCAAGACCTTCTCTTAACAGGTTGATTCCGACCAAAACGTCGAAGACATTCAGTCTCATGTCTCTGATTATCTCGGCTCTCTCGAGCGTATCGATATCCGAATGAAGATATTTTACTCTGATTCCGACATTGTTGAGGTAGTTGGTAAGGTCCTCTGCCATCCTCTTTGTAAGTGTCGTGACAAGGACTTTGTTTCCATCTTTTGTAACCTTGTTTATCTCGGAAATAAGATCGTCAATCTGCCCTTCAGTGGGTCTTACAAATATCTCGGGATCGAGAAGCCCGGTCGGTCTTATGATCTGCTGCACGCGTAAAAGCTCATGCTCTTCCTCATACTTTGAGGGCGTGGCTGAAACGCATAAAAGCTGATCGATACGATCTTCAAATTCGTTAAATGAAAGCGGTCTGTTGTCGAGCGCACTCGGAAGTCTGAAACCGAAATCCACGAGTGTGTTTTTTCTCGCTCTGTCGCCCGCATACATACCGCCGATCTGCGGGATCGAAATATGCGACTCATCGATTATCATCAGGAAATCATCCTTGAAGAAATCCATGAGACAGTGAGGCGGATCTCCCGGCTTTAATCCCGCAAGCACGGGAGCATAGTTTTCGATGCCGGAACATACGCCCGTTTCTTTCAACATCTCAAGATCGAAAGTTGTTCTCTCAAGAATTCGCTGTGCCTCGACGAAACGTTCCTCGCTCTTGAAATATTCAACTCTTTCACGCATTTCTTCTTCGAGTTTTTTGCATGCGATCTCTATTTTATCTTTTGATATAACATAATGTGATGCGGGGAAGATTGCCACATACGAAAGGATCGATTTTTTCTTCCCCGTAACGGGATCGATTTCCGCGATCTCTTCTATTTCGTCTCCCCAGAAAGAAAGTCTTATCACTCCCTCACCGCCCTCGGCTTTGGCTATCTCAAGCGTGTCGCCGCGTACTCTGAAAGACGAACGCGTAAGGTCCATGTCGTTTCTCTCATACTGCATCTCGACAAGTCTTGCGATTATCTCGTCTCTGTCTGCCTGCATGCCCGGTCTTAACGACATGATCATGCTTTCGTAATCTTCAGGGCTGCCCAGACCGTAAATACAGGATACGCTGGCCACGACAATAACGTCCCTTCTTTCCGAAAGAGATGCTGTTGCAGAAAGACGGAGTTTGTCAATCTCCTCGTTAACGGATGAGTCTTTTTCAATATATGTGTCAGTCGAAGGAACATATGCTTCGGGCTGATAATAATCGTAGTAGGAAACAAAATACTCAACGGCATTCTCAGGGAAAAACTCTTTCATTTCGCTGTAAAGCTGTCCTGCCAGAGTTTTGTTGTGGCTGATAATCAGTGTGGGCTTGTTAAGCTGTGCTATGACATTCGCCATCGTAAAAGTCTTACCCGAACCGGTAACACCCAAAAGCGTCTGGCACTGATTTCCCTTTTTGAATCCTTCGACTAATTTTTCTATGGCCTGCGGCTGATCACCGGTAGGCTTGTATTCCGAGTGAAGCTTAAAATTCATTTATAAAAAACTCCCTATGTCTTTAACGGCAAGTTTCAGTATATCATTTTAGCAATTGTTTGTCTATAATTTTGTGAACATATGTTCGCTTTATTTTTACGGAATAAAAAAACGGTTCCGGACTGTTTTCAGACCTCAATAAGCGCCCTTTACACACGAACCGTTTTTTCTTTATCTCTCGTCTTTTATGACCCTCCAGTTGTTTTTGTCACGCATGTCTTTTTCGACCGAAAGCCAGAGCCCCGGAAGGAATTCCGTTCCGTTGTTCTCGTCGACAACCCATTTGTCGGAACCGAGAACGTACTGGGGACCTGCAAACTTTGCATCATTGTTGATCGGATTTCCGGTGAACGGGTTCACAGGATTTTCAATCAGCCCTTCAAGCGCATAAGTCGGAACATCCGCGTTGGTCATGAACTCATCGCTTATCGTAAATTCCCTCTGATCAAAATCCTTAATGAGAAGGATGGGATAATATGCTTCGATATCCATGAATTCGTCGCTTCCGTCGTCAAGGTGATATTTGTCGTTAAGATGAAGTGCTCTTCCGTGGTCGGCCGTGATAATGATACGCGTGTTGTCGTAAACACCTTCTTCCTTAAGATAATCAAGCCATCTTCCGACCGAAAGGATCGCAGCCATATTGGTCTGATAGAACTGATAACTCTCGACGGAGCCCATATTAAGAGTCACTCCGTCAACGGTATATCTGTCTCTGTTCGCTTCTTCGTAAGCGGTATTGTCAACGTCATATGCTATCTCGTAGGAAGGTTCCTGGAAAAGCTGGGGATCGTGTGTCGAATCATTTTCAAGAACGAAATAATTGTCGGACGAATCATCCTTTACTACGGTCATCGTATTTAGATTCTGAAGCGTTGCATAATCCCACATGAAATTGTCGTAAATGCCCTGCGCAACAAACGAATTGACGATTCTTTGTCCGTGGCCGCTCGTAATCTCATCGGCAAAATCATTCGTAACCATGTTTTCGTTGTAAAAGCCTTTGTCGTAAAAATGATTCTGCAGAATGATCGGTGCCGTTTTCATAATCGAGTAGCAGAAAAAGTTTCTGTAATTTCTGTCAGATACGCTGTCCTTGTGAGCGTCCCAGAAATAACCTTTAGTATTGTATGCCCTGATATCGGGATAATCATCGAATATGGACAGATCCGGATACCACTGATAGTTGGCATAAGGCGCGTCGCAGACGGTTACGTCAAAACCGTTTTCATCGAAAACCACAGGAAGCATTTTCAGCGCTTCGTTGTGTTTATCCACAAGCAGCCTGTCGTTTCTTTCATTCATTGCCGCGGGCGTGTATTCGTATCCGCCGAAGATTTCGGGCGAACCAAAATTGGTGTAGGCGCCGTATGAGATTGTATTGGGATAATAAGTGAAGCCTGCGTACATTTCCTTTAATTCGGGTTTTTCGTTTATAAAATAAGGCATGTACATTCCGGGTGCTTTATCGAGCATGATAACTATGACGTTCCGACCGTTCTTACTTAATGTACAGGTTGGCATCTCATCGCTTATTCTTGAAAGTTTTTCCCTGCTTGCCTCCGTAACCTTTATTATCTTTCCGGTATTGAAAACGGATATTCCGGTAATTGCAAGACAAAGAACAACCGCTGCCCATTTAAGATTGTTCTTTAAAAACCAAAAGAGCAGAAGCAGAACTATCAGTACGATAAACAGTACACCTAAATTCAGCGCTTTTTCTTTCATGGAAACCGTAAACTCTTCCGTATATCCGAGGCTGGAATTAAGCACAGCCCTGTTTTTGCCGAATACCATGTAGTTAACCGTCATGATTCCGGCCAAAACCCATGCAAGACAGTTTAATACCACTCTGAATTTCTCTTCTGCGAGTGCATAGAAAACTCCGAACCAGACAACGAAAGTTCCGAGCGCCATGCAGAACGAACTGACCGCAAACCAGAGGGGCGATCTGAAATGATAAAGATCGATAAACTCTTCGGTTGACGATGCGATAACCGCAGACGGAATAAGAAGTCCGATAAGTATAGTTAAATAAATCCCGCAGGATAAGAACATTGCGTAGCTGCTTTTGAAACCGTATTTTTCAAAGAAAACAAATTCCTTGAATTTCTTCTTTTTCGTTAAAGATATGATCAGCGGGCAGAAACTGATCATCGCAAAAAGTGCCACTATGAGCAGAAACGATTTGCTTCCGGTGATCTTAATTCTGATCAAAGGTATGGAGGCGATCAAAAGAACGCCTGCTGCCGCAAAGAGAACATCAAGCACTTTTCTTGCTTTTTCGGATTTAAAGTATATTGTTTTTCCAAGTGAAAAAAGATTGTTTAAAGTCCAGTAGAAAACCAGTCCAGAAGGCGATTTATACAGGAAAAAGAGGAAAAATGCCGCCATGCCGTAAAGCTGGATCTTGGTACGAAGCGGATATCCTTTGGTGAAGATCACGCATGAAATCATATTGATCGCAGTCATCAGTATCGGAAGGATATTTATAGAAATCGCGCCTAAAGATATGAGTGCATCCGGTGTGCCGAGATCCGCTATCGGTCCGAACGAAACTCCGTTTAAAAGGGTAAGTCCCGATAAAAACCTGTATGCTGCAACAAAGAAAGGAATTTCCAAAAGAAGCGAAACGGAACCCTTGAAAACATCGGTCGGTCTGTATCCGTTCTGACGGTAATACGTCTGAAGCATCATCATCTTCTCGTCGCCCTTAAATGTCTTTCTGATGTGTGCAACGCCTTTTCGAAGTCTGTTCTCAATATCCCTCTCCGCATCCTGAACTTCATCCGCACGTTTGTAAAGCGGAAGAACCAATATGTTCATCGACAGACTGAGTGCGATAATGGATAGACCGGGATTAAAAGACCCTTTCTGGGCAACAGAAAAAACGTATTCAAAGAATACCTGCAAAGGACGTATTAAAATTGTGTAAAGTATCTGAAAAAAGTTCATCCTTTATTTCTCTTTCCTGTCAGTCAGTTCATCGTATTTTGAAACGAGATAATCAACCGTTTTTACGGCACCCTCGCCGTAGCACTGCCAGCATTCGTTTCTGACTTCGTTTCTGCCTTCGGCATATTCAGGTCTGCTTAAGCATTCGTCTATTATTTCCTTAACGTTTCCGAGATTCTCTTCGGTAAGTTTCTCGCCCAGTTTCGGAAGTGCCGTAAGTGTCCAGACCTCATCTTCCATCCACCAGTAATCATAAGGTGCCCTGTCGAAATTTGTTTCCGTATAAATAATCGGTTTGTCGTAGACGAGTGCGAAATCAAATACCACGGCAGAAAAATCCGAGATAAGAATATCCGCGAGTTTGAGCACTTCGAAATTATCGACATCCCTGTTCCATTTTAATTTTTCCGAATCCGGATATCGGGCCATAAGTCTGTCAGTCATTTCTTTTTCGGAAACAAATGACTGCGGATGCGGTCTGATGATGATGTTGTATCCCGTGGCAATAAGATTGTCGATGACCTTCTCGCCGAATCTGTTCAGAAGCGAACTCGGTCCCCATGAAGGTGCAAGAAGAACAGTTCTTTCATGCTCTTTGGTTTCGCCGCTTGATTTTAATCTTTCAACCATTCTGTCCATATAGGGAAGTCCCCCGTAAGGAACTTCCTTTTCGGGAAGGTTACGGAGTTTCTCAAGTTCGCGAACGTGTTTTATCAGATGTTCGCCCGCTACGAGGATCGAATCATAATAATCGATCCCGAACATTCTGTACAAAGCAACTTCGCCTGCAGAATGCGGGATGTGAACATAAAAATCAACGTCTCTTGAGCGTTTCCACTGATATACGTCAAGTCCGGGAGTCGTTGCCAGAACTATATTGGCATTAAGAAAATTGAGTTTCGAAAAGGTGCGATTGCCCTCTCCGAGGAATTTGCTTTTTACGTGAGGATATTCACATTTAAGCCCTGGATCGTCACCCGATGCGGTAAGATATTCCACATCTATTCCGCGCCTGTCAAATTCGGCGCAGATCGGTTCAAAAACAGGCCAGTATCTTTTATCGTCGGCAAAAATAACATAAGGAATTTTATTTCCCGATATTTCTTCTTTTTTGCCGCTTGTAATCTTAAAGCGTATTTTAACCCAGGCCATCCTTATGAGGTATCCGACTGCACCGAATACACCAATAAGAACAGCAAAAAGCATGCTGCCCGTGCCGGGATCTATATAAAGCAGTATATTCTCTGAGTGCATCAGTTCCTCTCCCTGAGATTGGCTGTGTCTTAATTTAAGCGCAACAAGATGACCGCTTTCACGGTCATCCTGTTTATATCATATTTCTTTAATTTGTTACTTAAGCTTGTCTTTGATAAAATCAACGGCTGCATTAAGCTGATTATCGGTTTCATCCTCAAGATATTTTTCCGAATCGAATTCTACTTCAATGTCAGGTTCGATTCCGATCTTGTGAATATTGTTTCCAAGCGGTGTGTAATACTTGCTTGTTGTGATCTTTATCGCAGAACCGTCAGGCAAAGATCTCATGCTCTGAACAATGCCTTTTCCGTAAGTCTTCGTTCCGATAAGAGTACCTATACCATAATCCTTTATCGCTCCGGCCATGATTTCCGATGCCGATGCCGAACCGCCGTCAACTAAAACCGCAAGCGGAACATCCAGCTCGTTTTTGCCGTCGCTCTTATACTCTTCACGCTTACCGTACTTGTCTTCCGTGTAAACGATAAGTCCTTTCGGAAGAATCTCTCCGCATATGTCGACTACGGTATCAAGGGAACCTCCGGGATTTCCTCTGAGGTCAATGATAAGTCCATTCATTCCGTCTTCCTTGGCCTGTCTTAATGCATTGTCAAACTGACCTGTGGTTATCGCATCAAATTCGCTTATCTGAATATACCAGATACCCTCTTCCTTTTCTTCTGCTTTAACGGTAGGCGTATCGATTTTTCTTCTTTCAAGAGTAATTTCGTATTTGCCATTCGGACCTTCCATGGTAAGCTTAACCGTTGTGCCCTCAGGTCCTCTGACTTTGGCTACGACTTCATCGAGATTCTGTCCGTAAACATCTTCGCCGTCAACTTCAATGATAAAATCTCCGGCAGAAAGTTCTTCACATTCCTTTGCGGAGCCGCCTTCGATGAAATCATAAACGAAGGGATATCCCTTATCGTCGTCTTTTCTTAAATACGCACCGATACCTTCGTAATTTCCCTGAATTCCTTCCATCATGTCCTTGAATTCTTCAGGTGAATAGTAACATGTATAAGGATCGCCCACTCCGGACATAATGCCGTAGTAAAGACCGTTTTTAAGATCTTCTTCATCTACATCTTCATAGTAAAATGCATCGATATATGAAGCCAGATCGTCTATTTTCTCGAGTGTCTCAGCATCAACAAACTTGCTGGTCTTTGCAATAGCCTCAAGTTTCTTTGAGTTAAGATCAAAAATTCCTACCAGTACCACCAGCAAAAGCGCTATTGTTCCTATCGTACCGACAATAATGCCCAATATGAGGAAAAGCAGTGCTTTAATTACTCCCCATGGGCTTTTTTTCTTTTTTTCAGCCGGTTTATTCAATTCTTTATTGTCCACTTCAAACCTCCGAAACGATCGGATCCGTAAATCCGTTCGTTTGTCATTCATTAAATCTTATTCCGTAAGAATCTTCCCGTTTACATGAATCCGGGAGTAACATTTTCTGCCACCCCTGTCCGCTTTCAGATAAACAACAAACGGCAGTCTCTCACGAAACAAATCAATTATAATTCGCAATTGTTAAGGTTTTGTGATGTAGTTCCATGGCGATACATATTCACCGTTCACCCTGACACTGAAGTGAAGATGCGGTCCGGTACTTCTGCCTGTCGATCCGACAAAAGCAATAACGTCGCCTCTTTTAACTTCCTTACCCTCCGAAACATTCAGTTTGGAAGCATGCATATAAACGGTATAAAGTCCGCCGCCGTGATCAAGCATTACATAATTGCCCATTGCAGCCGTATATGATGCCGCAACAACTTCGCCGTCATAAGCAGCCAGGATATTGCTTCCCGAGGGCGCTGCAAGGTCCACTCCGTTATGGAAAAGCTGCGAACCGAGAATCGGATGTTTTCTGTATCCGAAATCTGATGAAACCCTTGTATAAGAAGGGCAGGGCCAGCAGAATGCTCCGCCGTCGTATACTCTCATGTTGTCGAGTTCTTTTTTGGCGTTGGCGAGGATTCTTTCGAGTTCATCGATCATCGCATTCTGTTCTGCGATCTCAGCCTCGTATTCCCTGAGTGCCGCTTCCTTGTCGGCTATTTCGCTGGAAACCGATTCTATTTCGATCCTCTTCTGATCCATCAGTTCTTCCACGGCCTTCTGCTCGTCTTCTGCAGCCTTCTTTGTCTCCTGTAAAAGTGCCTCTTCCTCTTCAAGCTGTGCTTCACACACTTTTACGTACTCAACCGTGGCCGAGTATTCCTTGAACATTTTGTCATCATATCTCGAAAGGTCTTCCACATAATCCATCTGGTTAAGGAAGTCTCCGAGTCCGCCTGCATTCAAAAGAAGTTCGAGATAGAAATTGTCACCCTGTTCGTAAACTGCCTGAACCCTCTTTTTCATACAATCGTACTGATTGTCTTTTATCTCAATCGCCTCGGCAAGTTCTGCCTTGGTTTCTTCGATCTGTCTTTCTTTTTCCTCGATGTCGAGATTAAGCTGTTCTATTTTTTCTTCTATTTCGGCAACCTGTGCGTCAAGTTCCGTAATGTAGTTTGTCAGTCCGGCCTTGTTGCTTTCAAGCTGACGTTTAACTTTTTCAACGTCAGTTTTGCCTTTTGTCAAATTGCTCTTTTCTTTTTGCGCATTCGCGATCTGCTGCTCTTTTTCCTTTATGGATTTCTGCAAAGAAGCCATGTCCTGTTTCTTCTTGTCTTTTCCGGAATCTTCTGATTCCGCAGATTCATTCGAACCCGTTGCAAAAACATTTGCCGACATGGGTGCAGAAAATAAAAGTGCGAAGGTCGAAGCCGCAATGACGATCCGTCCAACCAGTTTTTTTCCCCTAAAACTCAGCATTTGCAATCATCTCCGTAATCATACTCGTAAATGTTTTCTTACCGTAAAGAAGCTTCCCACAAAACCGATCCCCACACCGATAAGGAGTGAAAAAGGAATGAGATACTGAAAAATATCGAGTGCGGGAAGGAATTTGAGAAACGAAAGGAATGAAAACTTTTCGCTTATCAGTTCGGTAGCCAGGCCGTAAAGGTAATACAAAAGTCCCATCGGAATGGCAGAGCCGATTATTCCAAGCATCATGCCTTCGAAAACGAAAGGAGCTCTTACGAAAAAGTCCGTTGCACCGATATATTTCATGATCGTGATCTCTTCTTTACGAACGGATATACCCATGGTAACCGTATTGCTGATAAGGAAAATACTTACCGCAAAAAGAATAAGGATAATACCTATGAAAACGTAAACAAGCACAAGGTTTATTCCCGAAAGAGTATCAGCCGTGAAATCCGATTTATTGATCTTTCTTACGCCTTCAACACCTTCAAGATAACTTACCAGCTGATTCTGCTTCGAAACATCGTTAAGATAGATCTGATAGTTTGCACAGTTTTCAAGCGGGTTTTCAGTAAAGCCTTCCGCATATTCGCCGAGTTTGACACTGAAGTCTTCCCATGCCTGTTCAGCGGAAACATATTCATATCTGCCGACTTCTGAACGGCGTGAAAGGATTTCTCCGATCTCCTCTATTCTTTCCTCTGTAATATCTTCATCAAAGAATATAGTAACGGATACGTTCTCTTCGGCCTTCTGAACGATATTTGCGATATTGAAAGCTATCGCATAAAAAATTCCAAACACAAAAAGACATGCCGAAATGGTAGCTATCGTCGCAACCGAAAACCATTTGTTTTTAAATATACCAACGACGCCCTGTTCGATGGTGTAAAAGAAAGTTCTAATCTTCATCGAAATATCCTCCGTTCTCGGCATCGCTGACAATCATACCCTGCTTAATGGTAACTACACGTTTTTTCATATCATTGACCAGTTTGTCATTATGAGTAACAACCACAACGGTCGTTCCTTTTTCGTTTATGGTCTCAAGAAGCTTCATGATCTCTGCGGTGTTGTAAAGGTCGAGGTTACCCGTAGGTTCATCCGCAAGAAGAAGTTTCGGCTGGTTGACCAGCGCTCTTGCAAGAGCAACTCTCTGCTGTTCACCGCCGGCAAGCTGCTTGGGTTTTGCTTTGTATTTTCCCGCAAGTCCCACAAGTGACAACATGCTGGGTACGTTTCTTCTGATTTCCGATTCGGACTTCTGCGCCACTCTCTGAGCAAAAGCAACGTTCTCGTAAACATTTCTGTCTTTTAAAAGACGGAAATCCTGGAACACTACTCCGAGTGTTCTTCTGAATTTGGGAATTCTTCCGTGCTTAATGGTCATAAGGTTAAAACCGTTAACAAAGACCGTTCCGCTGTCAGCTTTGAGTTCCCTCAAAAGAAGTTTGATCAAGGTTGATTTTCCCGCACCGGAAACTCCGACTATGAATACGAATTCTCCGTGCTTTACCCTAAGATTGATATTTGAAAGAGCAGGTACGCCATCCGAGAATGTCTTGCTGACATCCTCAAGATAAATGGCATATTCGGACATGGGATTTGATTCCGCGCTCTTTTTTCTTTTTTTTTCAGCCATTTTTTTCTCCCGGATTAATATTCAAGCGTCTCCATGTATTTCATATATTTGACTACCATAAGAGCGATTCTGAACGTTATGGCGTCTTCAAATATTCTTAAATCGAGACCTGTGTTTTTCTGAATTTTGTCAAGTCTGTATACCAGAGTGTTTCGGTGAATGAAAAGCTGTCTTGAAGTTTCGGAAACGTTTAAGCTGTTCTCAAAAAACTTCTTGATCGTAATAATCGTTTCTTCATCAAATTCTTCCGGATTGACATTGTCAAAAATCTCTTTGATAAACATTTTGCAAAGAGGAATGGGAAGCTGGTAGATAAGTCTTCCGATTCCGAGTTCGCCGTAAGCAATGACATTTCTGTCCTCAAAGAAAATACCGCCAACATCAAGCGCCATTTTGGCTTCCTTGTATGAACGGCTGACATCCTTGATCTCGCTTACCACGGTACCGTAGGAAATTCTTATATTCTTCGCATTCTCCTTTGAAAGAAGTTTATGAATGCCTGCAATTGCGGTATCGATCTCCTTCTGGGCATTGTCACCCTGAATCTCTTTGATGACCACAACATTTTTTTCATCGATCGCACTTACAAAATCATGCTTGTCAGAGTTCATGTTCTCCTTAACTATCGAAAGACAGTCAAGATCCTTGTTTTCGGAATTGTCGATAAGAAGAACGACTCTCGATGCATCAAGCGGGATATGCAGTCTTTTCGCATAACCGTAAATATCCACAAGAAGAAGGTTATCAAGAAGGAGGTTCTTGATAAAGTTATCCTTGTCAAATCTCTCTTTATAAGCAACAGCCAGACTCTGAATCTGAAAAGCGGCCATCTTTCCGACAAGATATGAATTCTCGCCGCTGCTTGCGCAGATTACGATGTACTCAAGATTCTGCTCATCATAGATCTTAAAATACTGACTGCTCTGAATTTCCTGGCTGTCCGCAGGGGATTTGACAAACTCCTGAACCTGAGCCTGGAAATTGCTCGAACCCGTCATGGTACTTGCTATGGTCTTTCCTTCCGCATCGGTAACGCAGAGATCGACTCTTGAAATAGTTTTTATACCTTCTATTGACTGCTGTAAAATTTGGTTAGAAACCATTGTTTTTCACTCCTATGCAAAACTCACAAACAAAATTAATACAATTTATTAATTTTTACTTCACCCAATTACATAGTATAATAAATTTAACAATGAAATTCTACTGTTTTTATATATTTTGTCCTTAAAAAGTTTGTCTTTTTTATAACACAAGCCCCTGAATATGGTAAAAATGCACAAAAGCCCTTGTTGGGAGCCCTTGTGCATTTTATTTTCGTCCTTTTATATAAATTACTTTTTCGTCGATTTCGATCAGTCCCTGTTTTAACAGATGGCCGACAGCCCTCTTGAACTGATTTTTGCTCATATTGCATTCGCGCTTGATGATCTCAGGCGACACTTTGTCGTTGAAGGGAAGAACACCGTCGTAAGAATTGATCACGTACATCACGTAATCCGCATCCTTGTCGATGGTCATATAGGCTTTGTCCCTGAGTGCGAGATTGAGTCTGCCGTCATCAAGAACACCCGTTACTCTCGCTTCGAATGTATCGTTTACTCTGAGTTCGCGGGTAAGTTCTTTCTTCGGGACAAGAGCCGAATATTTATCGTCAACTGCGCAGAAAGCACCGAAATTATCGGATATTTCATATACTCTTGCATTCACCCAGTCGTCTTTCTGATAATCGCTGTCCGTCGCAAGGTATTTATAAAGCTTCATTGAAGCGCAGAGTCTGTCGGATTTGTCGGTATATGCCCTGACGAGTACTTCTTCTCCGACTTCAACTTTTTTAGTCTGTTCTTTAAAGGGAAGAAACAGGTCTTTCTCAAGTCCCCAGTTTAAGAATGCTCCGATCTTCGTAACGGAAGAGACGCTTAACAAAGCGATTTCTCCGACCGCTGTTTTAGGGATTCTCGTTGTGGCTATAAGTCTGTCGCTTGAATCTTTGTAAAGAAACAGATCCAGCTTATCTCCGATCTGTAAATCCTTCGGAACTTCCTTTTTAGGAAGCAGAACTCTCTCTTCACGATTTCCTTCTTCGGAAAAGTATACACCGAAATCCACCGTTTTAACTGCAGTGAGATTCTGCCTTCTTCCTATTTCAAACATGTTTTATCCGTCCTAAAAAATATTGTTGCCGAATCCTCCGCGGGGCTTGTTAAACTCTTCGGCATATGTTTCTCTCTCCCATGCCGCAAAGTCGTCCGCAGAGTATCTGTTCACTGTCTTTCCGTTCTTCTTAACAGTTATAGGCTCATTTGAAGCGCCGCTTCTGGGAGGATTTGAAAGATAAAATCCGCCGTTGCCCGCTCCGAAAGGAGTACTTCCTTCCTTGGTCGTAAATGTCAGATGTGACTCACCTGAAGGTGCAGGCGATGAATATGACTGTCTTGAGGGTTTCTCCGTACCCTGGCTGACCGTAAATACAGTTCCGCCTGCCGGTGAAGCCGATGCCGTCGATGTCTGGGGCTTGTTGGCAAGTACCGATGAGAACGGATTGGATTCTTCCGTTCCGCCGATCGTCTTTCCGTAAAGACCGCCTCTGTCAAGAAGCGTTCCGGAACCGTAGTTGCTTTCATAACTTTCTTCGCTGTCCGAACCGCTGTAGTATAAACCGTTGTATGCATCGGGAGCCGTAATCGGTCTTGCATATTTGGGTTTGGATTTCTTTGCGCCCGAAAGTGTCTGTCCTACGCCGCCGAACGTTGTAAGGTCGCTCTTGATGATTGCCGGAGCAGGTTCGGGTTCGGGTTCGGGTTCGGGTGCAGGCGCGGGTGCAGGTGCGGGTGCACCGGCTGCCACGGGCGAAGGAATCTTACCTTCAACCTCGTCGAAGATAGATCCGGGTTTTGAATTGTAAACAGCTTCCGAGAATGCGGACGCTGCCGTCGCGCTTTCCGTGTATGCCGAAGAAGCGGATGTATCGTAAGTCTCTGCCGAAGCATATGAAGATGTGTCGGCAGTGCTGTATGAAGTGCTTTCCGTCGAATACGAAGGAGCCGCCGTTGTGTAAGACGATGTCGTATTTGAGGAAGATGATGCTGTCGTAAATGTTGTCGAAGAGGTTGTCGATGAACCTGTGTATGATGAGGTCGTTGCAGTGCTGTACATAGAAGCAGCCGTTGCAGCCGATGACTGTTCCTCACCGGATGTACTCTTCGCTGTAAATACCGTATGAGACTCTGAAACCTTGGGAGTCGGAGCCACGGGAACAACAGATGAATTTGAAGGTTTTGAACTTCCTGTCGATCTTGTAAACATGGGAGCTTCACCGTTTGCCTTTCTTTCAAAAGGATCCGGAGGAGCAATTTCTTCAAGTGTCTGTTTTGCACCGGGCTTGTTAAATACGATGGTACTTGTAGGTCCTGCTTCTTCCGTGGAACCGACCATCGCAAAGAACAGATAAGCCGTTCCGACGAGCAGGAAAATAATGCTTAAAAGCCAGAAAGGAATCGGAAGCGGCGAAGCCATGATCGCCATCTTAAGAATTGTTGTAATACCTGTAATGTATAACGAAATTCTTACAAGTTCCTTATACGTATAAGGCTGCTTTACGATCTTGTTGATTCCCCAGCCTGCAAGACCGAAAATAAATCCGCTGGCTACAGCCTTGAGAATAAACACAATCATTGAAACACCGGCAACCACAAGGTAGTAAACCATGAAGTTTCTTTCCATGGAGCCGTTAAATCCTTCTCTGTTAAACATGCTGGGAAGCCCGAGAGTTTCTGCAACCTGCTTGTTGGAGAATGAGAATTTGAGACCTCTTAATACAGGTCTTACATACATTTCTTTTTTGTTAAATACCACAAGCGAATATCCCACACCCCAGTCAGTGTAGATTTCATCCTTGCTTACGCTTGCGGCATCAGACTTATCGATTTCCGAATTAAATACGAAATAAATATTGAACGGTCCGAGGATAAAGTCCTTTTTCTCAAAATTAATCTCGCCGTCGCTGTATGAAAACTGCGGCATATTTGAAATGGCTCTCTTTGTCTGAGCAATAAATCCTTCGGGGCCGAGGCATCTTAAATACATAATTCCCCAGAATACAACTGCGGAAATAAGTGCCATAACAAATACATATACGCCGAGTCCGATCGCGGACGGATTAGCCATTCGGTTAAAATAACGAGGCTTGACTACACCTTTAAAAGCATTTTTAAACTGACCAAATAAACCTATTCTGTTGCCTTCCATTCTGTCCCCTTAAAAGTCTCGCAAAACATAAAGTTTCGCTTTATTCTTTTCCAGCATATTAATCCAGCAAAATTAAAAAATAAAAGAAAAAAATCGGTTAAAAATAAACCGTCCCTTTCACGCACGATCCTTAAGTAAACTATAAACAGTTTTATTTTAACAATCCGACGTCCGAAAAAAACGTGCAGACTTTGCTTTATAATAACAGAAAAAAACAAAAAATTAAACAGAAAAATGAAATTATTTCTTTATTATGTAAATCACTTCGTAAAATCCGTTATTTTTTGTTTCATATGTCATATAATTGTCCCTTAACCAGTTGTAAATGTATTCATTCTCGTTTGAATAATAGTAAGCAGGGTTAACATCAAACGATGCATCACGAACGATAATATCGGGTTCTTTCTCGGGAAAAGTTTCATAATAACGCGAATACATCTCGTTGAATACCGTGGTTCCCTGCACCGACGGAACAGTCACCCTGTCACAGAATGTAACGTAAAAAAGCTGTTCCTGGCCTATATACAGAACATTCTCATTTCCTTTTATCAGGCTTTTTAATTCATCATATGAAAAGTTCCAGGCTTTTGCCTGATCCGCAAGGATATAAATTCCGGCAGCCGGTCCCTTTTCAACTTTTTCAAGGTCGGCTTTAAGCGTTACGGGGAGACACCCGTTTACCCTCAAAAGTACCATCCTGCAAGCAAACATGCAAAGAAGGATTCCTGCCA
>JAIKXN010000206.1 GCA_024684055.1 Lachnospiraceae bacterium
AGAACATCAAAAAGTGCTCGTAAACGTGCTAAATTAGTGGATTTTTCAGAAGCAAAAATAGTCTGGACCACTTTTGGACCACTTTTTCGGGCATAAAAAAACACCCGCAAACCTAGGTTTTACGGGCATTTCATAGCGCAGCTCGTAGCGGAATCGAACCGCTGATTCTGCCGTGAGAGGGCAGCGTCTTAACCGCTTGACCAACGAGCCGTAATTAAAACTGCAAAAACTATTCTATTATATGAAATCAAAAAAAGCAAGTGTTTTTTTATTTTGTTTATCTTGAACTTCTTCTGTCGTGATTTTTGTAGTAATTTTCCTTATCCTGATACATAAGGCCATCAATATCGTTAAGAAAATCCGAAACATCTCCTTTATTGAAATCATAGAGCTCTGCACCGATCGACGCAGACAGTTTGTAAGGTTTGCCGGAAGATATATTGTAATCTTCAAATGCTGTAATAATTGCGGTTTTATACGAGGAAAGTTCCTCCTGTGTGGAAGTCTTAAGCAATACAACGAATTCGTCGCCTGCGAATCTGACGATGGTTCCGTTAGACGTTACGACTTTCTTTAATATCTTTGCGACATTTATCAGTGCCTGATCGCCTTCTGCATGAGAGTAATTATCGTTTATGCTTTTGAAGCCGTTCATGTCGAGCATCATGGCACCGATAATTCCTTTGTTTTTATTCTTAAGACCTTTCTGAATTTCATCCAGAAAATATCTGTTGTATACACCTGTGAGTTTATCGAGGAAAATATTTTCGTTCTGCAGGCATATTACGATACTCACAACAGCGATTCCGACGCTCGGCCAGAGGACTGATACACCGTACATAAGGCCCTGAAGTATCATGCCGATAACAATCGGAACGAAGAACTGCCATGCGGGAAAGAATCTTAAAAGTTTGCCCTTGCCCCTTGCTATGAAGAATACGATAAGGCCGTAGAACATCATGCAGGCTTCAATAACAACGTATACCCAGAACAACATTTTTCTTTCATAAACATTCTGTTTGTTGATCAGGAAAACGATCGGAATAAAAGCGTTAAGTATAAGCATAAAAATTTCGACAGTGCATAAAATCTTAACGACATTTATTTCAAATTTATTCAGTGTTTTATTGATATGCGAAGTAATGAGAGTAACGTAGCAGGGACCGACGATTACGTTTAAAGAAAACACAACGGTATTGACCAGATATGCCAAAACCCTGTTAGCGAGTCCGGGGATTCCGTCTATGACGAAAGTCATGGGTTCGAATATGCATCCGACGATAACTGAGATGATCATCATGAGAACAAGTTTGCTTTCATTACGCTTTGCGCGCGTCATCCAGCCTTTACTCAAAAGCACAATGCCCATCAAAACAAGACCAATGAAATTGGGAATAAAAACAGTTATTAAATTAATGCCCGTAACGGGATTACTCCATTGCATCATTTTCTCCTCAAACTGTAATAATTATAATTGTATGAATGTTTACAGTCAAATTTCAATTTGATATACTTTTCAAATGGGACAAAGAACCGATACAGTGTTAATTTCATGCCCCACAGGCTTCTTTCAGACTGTTGCGAAGCCTGAAAACATAATGGTTTAAAAACTGTAATTGAAAAAGAGATCAAAGTGAGAAAGAAGTATAAACATATCGTTTCCAAAGTCAGGCAGGATTCCATTGCGGAAGAACTCGGACTTGAACCGGGAGACGAGATATTAAAAATAAATGATGAAGAGATAAAAGACATTCTCGATTACATGTTCCTTGTTCAGGATGAAGAAATTGTTCTGACGGTAAAGACCAAACAGGGAGAGATATGTGATGTAGAGATAGAAAAAGACGCAGATGAGGATCTGGGTATTGAATTTGAGAACGATTTTATGGATAATTATCGTTCATGCCACAATAAGTGTATTTTCTGCTTTATCGATCAGATGCCTCCCGGAATGAGAGAAACTCTGTATTTCAAGGATGACGATGACAGACTATCTTTCCTTCAGGGGAACTATGTAACGCTTACAAACATGGATGACGATGAAGTCAACAGGATCATAAGATACCGTCTCGAACCTATCAATATATCTTTTCAGACCATGAATCCTGAACTTCGATGCAAAATGTTAAACAACCGTTTTGCCGGAGAAGCTCTTAAAAAAGTAGATAAACTCTTTGAAGCCGGTATCATAATGAACGGACAGATAGTTTTGTGCAAAGGTTACAACGATAAGGAAGAGCTGGAGTTTTCACTTTCTGAACTTTATAAATATGTGCCTGTTCTCGAGAGCGTTTCTATCGTGCCCGTAGGTTTGTCGAAGTACAGGGACGGTCTTACGCATCTTGATCCTTTTAACAAAGAGGATGCAAAAGAAGTGATTAAAACCGTCAAAAAGTGGCAGGATATCGCATACAAAGAACACGGGATCCATTTTGTTCATGCATCGGATGAATGGTATCTTCTGGCAGAGGAAGATATGCCTGATGCGGACTCTTATGACGGATATCTTCAGCTGGCGAACGGCGTGGGAATGATCACGAGCGAGAGAGAAGATTTTTATCTGGAATATAATGACTTCCTCGAATACTATGAAAAAGATCTCGATCATAAACCGGTTAATATTACATGCGCAACGGGAAGACTTGCGTATTCTCTTATAAAAGAACTGGCAATGAGAATGGAAGAGGCGCTTCCGAATCTGACCGTGGACGTTGTTGCGATAAGAAACGATTTCTTCGGCGAGCTGATCACGGTAACAGGTCTTATCACAGGTTCCGATCTTATGAATCAGTTAAAAGACAGGGATTTGGGAGATTCAGTCTGCATACACGAATGTATGCTTCGCTCAGGGGAAAAAGTTTTCCTTGATGACTATACCCTTGACGATGTTATGTCAACTTTACAAGTGAAAGTTGATATTGTAAAATCAAACGGAGGATTCTTCGGAAAAATACTTGAAATATACGAAAGATTCTCGGATTGATTTCGTATTGAGACTATATGGATACGGCAGGTGAAAAATGAGCAAAAATAAAAGAAGACCGATAGTTGCGATAGTGGGAAGACCGAATGTCGGCAAATCCACATTATTTAACTGTCTGGCCGGAGAGAGGATCTCCATAGTCAAGGATACACCGGGTGTAACGAGGGACAGAATTTATAGCGATGTTACATGGCTTGACAAAAGTTTTACTTTGATAGATACAGGCGGTATCGAACCCGATTCGAAAGATATCATTCTTTCGCAGATGCGCGAACAGGCGCAGATAGCAATCGATACTGCAGATGTTATTATATTTCTTGTTGATGTTAAACAGGGTCTTGTCGATTCGGATCTTAACGTGGCAAACATGTTAAGGAAGAGCAAGAAACCTGTTGTTTTGGTTGTTAATAAAGTAGATTCTTTTGAAAAATTCGGAAATGATGTATTCGAATTTTACAATCTCGGTATCGGAGAGCCTTTCCCCGTAAGCAGTGTCAACAGACTCGGTCTTGGTGAAATGCTCGATGAAGTGATTTCCCATTTTGATGAACAGCTTTATACGGAAGAGGAAGATGAAAGACCGAAGGTAGCGATAGTCGGCAAACCCAATGTCGGAAAATCTTCGATCATAAACAAACTCATTGGCGAAAACAGAGTTATCGTTTCAAATATTGCGGGTACTACAAGAGACGCAGTGGATACTCAGGTTAAATACAACGGCAAAGAATATGTTCTGATAGATACTGCAGGTCTTCGTAAAAAGAACAAGATCGAAGATGAACTCGAGCATTTCATGATAGTCAGAACGGTCGCAGCGGTTGAAAGATGCGATGTGTGCGTTCTTGTCATCGATGCTACCGAAGGTGTGACGGCTCAAGACGCAAAAATCGCAGGTATTGCTCACGAACGCGGCAAAGCGATGATCATTGCCGTTAACAAATGGGATGCCATTGAGAAAAACAATAAAACAACCAATGAATTTACCAAAGAAATCAGAACCGTTCTTGCATATATGCCTTATGCCGAGATACTTTTTGTTTCGGCTGAGACAGGTCAGAGACTCCCAAAACTTTTCGAGACGATCGATGCGGTTATGGAAAATCATGCGATGAGGGTTCAGACAGGTGTTCTTAATGAGATCATGGTGGAAGCGGTAGCCATGCAGCAGCCTCCGACAGACAAAGGAAAGAGACTCAAACTTTTCTACATTACTCAGGTTGCGGTTAAGCCTCCGACATTTGTTATTTTCGTTAATGACAAAGAACTAATGCATTTCTCTTATACGAGATATATAGAGAACAAGATAAGAGATACATTCGGTTTCAGGGGAACGCCTCTTAAATTTATCATCCGCGAGAGGCAGGAAGATAAATAGAAAAATTGTTACAGAAGGGAAAATGAAATGGAGAAAATTGCTGTACTTGGCGCAGGCAGCTGGGGAATAGCGCTTGCAAAACATCTTTACAACAATAAAAATGAGATTACCGTATGGTCTGCACTCGAAGATGAAATAACGATGCTTCGTGAAAAAAGAGAACATAAGGACAAACTTCCAGGAGTGATTCTTCCGGAAGACATGATATTTACAGCGGATATGGAAGAGGCGGTAAAGGATAAGGCCGTAATAGTTATGGCGGTTCCTTCGCCTTTTGTAAAATCCACTTCGGCATCTTTAAGCAGGTATTATAAAGAAGGCCAGGTTATAGTTAATGTAGCCAAAGGAATTGAGGGCGATACGCTTCTTACTCTTTCCGAAGTTATCGAAAGAGAAATTCCGAATTCCACGGTTGCAGTACTTTCCGGCCCTTCACATGCGGAAGAAGTCGGCCGCGGTGTTCCAACCACAATAGTGGTTGCCACAAAGAAAAAAGAAACCGCTGTTTTTCTCCAGAATCTTTTCATGAACGAAGTATTCAGAGTATATACTTCACCTGATGTAAAAGGTGTTGAGATCGGAGCTGCTTTAAAGAATGTTATCGCTCTTGCTGCAGGAATTGCAGACGGGCTCGGATACGGCGATAATACCAAGGCAGCGCTTATCACGAGAGGAATGGCTGAAATAGCCAGACTCGGGAAAGCGATGGGCGGAAAACCCGAGACATTCTACGGATTGTCCGGTATCGGCGATCTTATCGTCACATGTGCAAGCATGCATTCAAGGAACAGACGTGCCGGAATACTTCTCGGACAGGGCAAGACTCTCGAAGAAGCGCAGGCTGAAGTCAAGATGGTGATCGAAGGTGCAAATTGTGCAAAGGCAGCACTTGCTTTGGCTGAAAAATACGATGTATGCATGCCTATCGTATCTGAGGTCAACAAGATCCTTTTTGAGAACAAACCCGCAAGGGACGTGGTCAACGAACTTATGCTTCGCGATGCACGTATCGAAATCAAAACGGACGAGTGGGAGTAATGCAAAGAAAAAATAACAGGGGGTTACAGTATGGGTAAGGTTTATGACAAACTTTTAAAATGTGTTGAGGACGTAAGAAAGCAGACGGATTTCGTTCCTAAGGTTGCGATCGTTCTCGGCTCGGGACTTGGAAACTACGCTGACAATATCAAAGTCGAATGCGAGATCGAGTATTCTTCGATAGAAGGATTTCCCGTATCGACAGTTCCCGGACATGCAGGAAAATTCATTTTCGGATACGTTGATGAGGTTCCCGTTGTTTGCATGAAGGGAAGAGTTCATTACTACGAAGGATATGATATTTCGGATGTGGTTTTACCTATCCGATTAATGGGACTCCTCGGTGCGAAGATTTTATTTTTGACAAATGCATCCGGCGGAATTAACAAAGCTTTCAAAGCCGGCGATTTCATGATGCTTACGGATCACATTGCTGCACTTTTCCCTAATCCTTTGATTGGTGCGAATATTGATGAACTCGGAACCAGATTCCCCGACATGAGTCATGTTTATGACGAGGATCTGCAGGAGATTATAAGAAGCAGTGCAAAAGAACTTGACATAGATTTGAAAGAAGGCGTTTACGTTCAGCTTACAGGACCTTCATTTGAATCGCCTGCGGATGTTAAGATGCTCGGAATACTTGGCGCTGATGCCGTCGGAATGAGCACCGTATGCGAAGCTATAGCAGCCAATCACATGGGAATGAAGATCTGCGGTATTTCGTGTATCTGCAATCTTGCAGCGGGAATATCACCCAGACCGCTGACTCACGAAGAGGTACAGCAGGCAGGAAAAGATGCTGCTCCCAAATTTGAAAAACTTGTTACACTCAGTGTAAAGAGGATGCTTGATATTTAATGGACACAATAATACTGATTTCTTTTATCGCGGCGGCAGTAATTGCTGCCGTGATAATCAATATAATATCCAATCAAAACAAGATCAAACGTTTCGCTGCGAGACTTCGTAAGAATTTCGGAACGTTTGAAAGGAAAGAACCGGATCTCGAAAAAAAGTCTTCATACAGAGGATACTTCAGGAAACATTCCGAGGATGAGGGCTTTTTTATTGATGATATAACATGGAATGATGCTGAAGGCGAGACACTTTATAATTCCATGAACAAATGTTATTCATCATGCGGTGAAGAATATCTTTATTTCAGATTAAGACATCCGGATCTTAAAACTTCAAAAGAAGAAATAGAAAAATATGTTTCTCAGACTGACGAACTTATAAATGACGAAAATTTAAGAGTGGAACTGCAGCTTAAATTTGCAACACTCGGAAAAACGGGAAAGCATTCGGTTTATGATTATATTTCCCTGCTTTCCAATGTCAAAAGACTCCCGCTTGTTCTTTTCTATGCGGTATGGGCGGTTTATTTTCTTGTTATTGCTTCTTATTTCATTAATGTTACGCTTGGTGTTTGCGTTACGATCGCCTGGCTTATTATCTGTATCATCTTTTATCTTTACAATAAAAGAAATATAGAGAACTATCTGACATCTTTTGAATACATCGTAAGAACTCTCATTACATCCGAAAAGATCGCGGATATGAAAGTCCCTTTTTACGAAGAGGAATCAAAGAGACTTCGCGAATTAAGAAAAGAGATCAAGGGCATTAAAACCGCTTATCTTTCTTTCATCAAACAGTCAAACAGAAGCGGAATGGCTGATATGATGAGCGGTATGGCTTCGGTTATGAATTCGTTCTTTCTTATCGATCTTTTCTTTTTCCACAAAATGTTAAAATACATTATCGATAAAGAAGATGCTTATGATGAGATCTTTGCAATCTTAGGAAATATGGAAAGCCAGATTTGCGTGGCAAACATGAAAAAAGCGTTTGATTCCGTCTGTGTTCCCGAATTTGTTGAGGAAAACATGATTTCCGGCAAAGATATGTTTCATCCTCTTGTAAAAGACTGTGTTGAAAATTCGTTTGAGGCAAAAAGGGGAATGCTTATTACCGGTTCAAATGCTTCAGGTAAATCGACTTTCCTTCGAAGCGTTCTGGTGAATGCGATTCTTTCCCAGACAGTTTACGTTGCTTTTGCGAAAGAATTCAAACTTAAACATTTTGAACTTTTTTCATCGATGTCGTTAAAAGATTCTCTCGGTGCGGGAGAAAGCTATTACATGGCCGAGATCAATTCCATAAAGAGAATCCTCAATGCCAAGGAAAGCGGTGAAGAAATCCTCTGTTTCCTTGATGAAGTTTTAAGAGGAACCAATACGGTGGAGAGAGTGGCTGCGGCTTCGGAAATATTAAAGTATCTCTCATCGGAAAACGTGATTCCTTTCGCTGCAACTCACGATATAGAACTTACATATCTTCTTGAAAACGATTACGATAATTACTTCTTCAGGGAAGAAATCTTAAAGGAAGACGACAAAGAGGATATTTATTTCTCATATAAGATAAACAAAGGAAGATCGGATACCAGAAATGCGCTTTTGCTGCTTAAGATCATGGGTTATCCGAAGGAAATATTCGAAAATGCCGAAGCGCTTTCGAAAAATTTCTTAAATACGGGGAAATGGAAATATGATGAAGGTTAAAATATTTTCCGACGGGGCGTGCAAAGGAAATCCCAACGGTCCCGGCGGATACGGAACTCTGATGCAGTACGTGGATAAAAACAATACATTGCATGAAAAAGAATTCTGCGCGGGTTACAAGTCGACAACGAACAACAGGATGGAGCTGATGGGAGTGATTACGGGATTTGAAGCTCTTAAGACCAAATGTGAAGTGGAAGTTGTTTCGGATTCGAAATATGTATGCGACGCATTTAATCAGGGCTGGATATATGCCTGGATGAAAAACGGCTGGGTTAAGTCCAACAAGGAAAAGGTTAAGAACAGAGAGCTTTGGGAAAGACTTCTTAAGGCAATGGATGGTCATAAAGTCACTTATTCATGGATAAAAGGACATGCCGGACATCGTGAAAACGAGAGATGCGATTATCTTGCTTCTTCGTCCGCGCAGCATTCCGACCTCCTTGACGATGACGGCGGTTCAATGTTATGATGATAAGAGGTTCGGAGGCATAAAATTATGAGTTTTTTAGGTGCTTTTTTATCAAGTTTATTAAGTTATCTGCTTGTATTTTTTGTTTTTGTTGCCGTTATAGCAATTGCGGTCTTTATCGGAGTTACATTAAGGAAAATTGTTGATAATAACAAGGCAAAAAAGACGGAAAAGAGCGAATAAATATAATTTTGTTGTGAAACTAATGTGAAAATTGTATTTTTCGGTTGTAAATTTTCTCCGTAATGCTAAAATACTTATCGGTAACGGAGGAAAATGATATGTCGAATAAATTTGGAGTTTCAATTGGTTTTCTCAGTGCGCTTTTTGTATTTACGGCATGGTATTCGCCTGTGGCAATGATTATACTTACCGTTCTGGTACTTATTTTTGCAGACGAGGAAATTGTTAAGAGAAATGTTCTTAATGCGTTTTTCTTTTCGATGATATTCCTTGTTGCAGGTCTTTGCCTCGGTAAAATATCATCGGTTTATCAGAATTCCATTTCTAATTTCCTTAACTGGAAATGGTTTTCGATCTTTGATAATGATACATACAATGTATTCACAAAACTTGATTTTGCCGGATATATTAATAAGTTTGTTGACCTGGTGAAACTGGTAATAGCGATAATTTTCATGATTATCGGTTTAAAGAGCGGAGAAGTAAAGATTCCTTTATGCGATTCACTTGCAAAAAAGGCTATGCAGATTATCAGATAATTTACTAAATTTGATTCTTCCGCAAAAAAGTTTAAATAATTATTGATTACGAGTGGGAGATATATTTCTCCCACTTATGTTTTGTAAAAGTGTTTTAATCGGAGGCTAATATGATTAAGGTTGAAGGATTATCAAAAATCTACGGTGACCACATAGCTGTAGACGATATTTCATTCGAGGTAAAAGAAGGTCATATTTACGGCTTTCTCGGACCTAACGGTGCGGGCAAATCCACTACCATGAACATCATAACCGGATATATCGCAGCCACATACGGTACGGTTACGGTTAACGGTTTCCTTATGGGAAAGGATACTTTGAAAGCAAAGAAGAGCATAGGTTATTTACCTGAAATTCCGCCTCTTTATCCGGATATGACAGTAAAGGAATACCTTTTATTCGCAGCGAGCGTGAAAGGGCTTTCCAAGGCTGAAAAAATTTCCGAAGTAGACAGGGTTATGGCTGCAACGGATATTACTGATATGTCAAAGAGACTTATCAAACACCTTTCAAAAGGTTATAAGCAGAGAGTCGGAATTGCTCAGGCAATTCTCGGCAACCCCAAGGTTATCATTCTTGACGAGCCGACTGTCGGCCTCGATCCCGAGCAGATCATAGAAGTAAGAACGCTTATTAAATCCTTAAAGGGTGAACATACGGTTATTCTTTCTTCGCATATTCTTTCGGAAATCAGCGCTACATGCGATGAAGTTCTTGTGATTGCGAACGGACGTATGGTTGCTTGCGATACAACAGAGAATCTTCTTAAGAATTCAAAATCCGTCAAGACGATCAAACTTAACATTAAGGGCGAAAAAGAGAAGATTGAGGAAGTACTTAACAATATTGAAAACATTGATGAAGTTAAGTTTATCGAAAGCAAGGAAGAAAGCAGCATTTTCGAAGTTACCTGCGATCCCGACAAAGATTTGAGAGAGGAGATATCTTTTGCTTTGTCCGATGCGAGACTTCTTATTCTTGAAATGAGCGAGGAGACATCAACTCTCGAAGATATTTATCTTCAGCTTGTCAAAGAAGCCGATGAAAAGTACGAAGCCGAAATGCAGGCGATCAGAGAAGGAAAAGACCTTGACGAAGTTTTCTCTGAAGATGAAAAAAAAGAAGAGAATATAACTGAAGCAGAAGATGTAACCGGAGAATCCGATGAAACGAATTCAGGTGAAGGCGAAGAAAACGCTTCAAAGGAGGATGAAGAATAATGACAGCTATAATGTTTAAAGAAATAAAATCTTATTTCAAATCAATTTTCGGCTGGATTTATTTGGCCGTATTTACATTTTTTGCAGGGGCTTATTTTGTAGGAAACAATATTAACTACGGTTCGCCTTACATAAGCGATTCGCTTGGCGCGATGATCATAGTTCTTATTTTCCTTCTGCCTCTTTTGACCATGAGGATAATCGCAGAAGAGAAGAGACAGAAAACAGATCAGTTCCTTATTACCGCACCTATTTCTCTGGTTAAGGTAATAATCGGCAAGTTCCTTTCAATCTGCGCGATAATGCTTCTTTCGACGCTTATTATTGCGATAGGCGTCGGTATTATGGCTATTTACGGAAAAGTTCCCGTTGCGGAAAACGTTTTCTCGTTACTCGGATTTTTCCTTTTCGGATGTGAATGCATAGCAATAGGAATGTTTCTTTCAAGCATTACGGAGCATCAGTTCCTTGCCGCTATTTTCACTTATACCGTTTACATTTTCACGCTCATTGTTCCTTACTTTGCGGTATCTGTTTTCGGACAGGACAAGATTATTACAAAAATCATAAGTGCCACCGATATCTACAAACCTTTTAACGGAATGCTTACCGGCGTTATCAATTTGAACGATATCGTTTATATTTTCTCTGTAATTGCCATATTCCTTATTCTTACTTATAAGGTTTTTGCAAAGAATTCTGTTCAGATTTCGGCTGTCGGCAAAAACAGATTCTTCATAGCAAATCTTGTTCCGTTTCTGATCATTGCCGCAATCATCGGTGGAAATATCGGTTGCAAATATATTCCTTCAAAATACATGCAGCACGATTTCACAAAAGAAGGATGGTATACGATATCCGAGGAAACAAAGAACGTATTAAAAGGCTTAAACGATGACTATACGATCTATGTTTACGCATCGAAAGATGAAGTTGACGAGAATGTAAAACTTTATATGGATTCATATGATTCATATTCGAAACACATCAAAGTTGAATACAGACCTCAGAACAAATATCCCAATTTTGCTGCTCAGTATTCCGAAAAAGCACTTACTACAGGCGCGCTTGTAGTTGAAAAGGGCAGTGATTTCAAGGTTATAGATTACTACAGTCTCTATAAGTACAATATGGATCAATCCGGACAGTATCAGCTCGTTGGTATTGATGTTGAAGGTCAGGTCACCGCGGCAATTCTTGCTCTTGAAAACGGTGATGCATATGTAAAGGCTTACTGCCTTGCCGGACACAACGAAGTACCTCTTCCCGAAAATACTAAAGAGCGTCTTAACAAAGCGGGATATATTTTCGGTGATTACTATCTTCTCGGAAAAGAAGTTCCCGATGACTGTGCTCTTTTGATTATCAACGGTCCCCAGTCGGATCTTGATGAATCGGAAGTCGAAGCGATCAAGAAGTATATCGATAAGGGCGGAAAGATATTTATGACTGCCGCTTTTGAAGTATGCGAGACAGATAATTACGATGCTTTGATCGAGTCTCTGGGCGTTGACCTTACAGACGGTACCGTTATCGAGAGAGATTACAACAACAAGTATAAACAGGATGACGGTTCGCTTATCCTTGCATCGCCTGATTATGCTTCGCCTTACCAGACGGGTTCAAATAAAAAGAACTTCCTTTACAAGGCGAGAGGAATTAAATATGATAACGAAACATTACCGGTTGATACTGCTATAACCGATATATTTGTTTCAGGTAACGATTCATACGCAAAGGAAATCGGGCTCGGTTCCGAAACTGCCGATTACGATGAAGGAGCGGAAGACGGACCTTTTAGACTAGGTGTTTGCATAAATAAAACAAACAGAGAGACAATGGCAACTTCCCAGATCATCATTATCACATCGGGCGGTTTCCTTTACAATGACTACGATCTTATTGTTTCGAGGGGGAACACGGACCTTTTCGTAAACATTGTTACAAGCATTGTTGACAGTTCCATTAAGACAACCATTCCGGTTAAGGAACTTTCTTACGAATATATCGCCGTAAGTTCGGGAATGGTAATGATATATGCTGCGATCTGCTGTGCGATTGTTCCGCTTGCTCTTATCGTTGCGGGATTCGTGATCATGATAATGAGAAGAAGAAAGTAATACCTTTCAAATGGACAAAAGAAGCCTGATCAGTGCATATTTCACACATTTTTTTAAATGTTCTTGAAATATATTATCTTTTCAAGTAAAATAGAAATGCTGAATAAATTTTGACAATATTTTATCAATTGTCAATTATAATTAAATAAATCTAGGAGGATTTAAAAATGGCAGTAAAAGTTGCAATCAATGGTTTTGGCCGTATCGGTCGTCTTGCATTCAGACAGATGTTCGGTGCAGAAGGATATGAAGTAGTTGCTATCAACGATTTAACAAAGCCTTCAATGCTCGCTCATCTTCTTAAGTATGACACAGCTCAGGGTGGATACTGTGGCGCTATCGGAGAGAACAAGCACACTGTATCAGCTGATGACGAAGCTAACACAATCACAGTAGACGGAAAGACACTTCAGATCTACAAGGAAGCTGACGCTAACAACCTTCCTTGGGGCAAGATTGGTGTAGACGTAGTTCTTGAGTGTACTGGTTTCTATACATCTAAGGAAAAATCACAGGCTCACATCAATGCCGGTGCAAAGAAAGTAGTTATTTCTGCTCCTGCAGGTAACGATCTTCCTACAATCGTTTACAATGTTAACCATACAACATTAACAAAAGACGATACAATCATCTCAGCAGCTTCTTGTACAACAAACTGCTTAGCACCCATGACAAAGGCTCTTAACGACTTTGCTCCTATCCAGAGCGGTATCATGACAACAGTTCATGCTTACACAGGCGATCAGATGATTCTTGACGGCCCTCACAGAAAGGGTGACCTTCAGAGAGCAAGAGCAGGCGCTGCTAACATCGTACCCAACTCAACAGGTGCTGCAAAAGCTATCGGTCTTGTTATTCCTGAACTTAACGGCAAGCTCATCGGTGCTGCTCAGAGAGTTCCTACCCCTACAGGATCTACAACAATTCTTCATGCTGTAGTTAAGGGTGAAGTTACTGTTGACGGTATCAACGCTGCTATGAAGGCTGCTGCTAACGAATCATTCGGTTATACAGAAGAGAAGCTTGTTTCTTCAGATATCATCGGTATGAGATTCGGTTCACTCTTTGATGCTAACCAGACAATGGTTTCAAAGATGGATGACGGCAACTCACTTGTACAGGTTGTTTCATGGTATGACAATGAGAACTCTTACACATCACAGATGGTAAGAACAATTAAGTACTTTGCTGAATTAGCTTAATTATTCTGATTTATAAATTAAAAAAGCCTGACGCAAGTCGGGCTTTTTTTAAAAATATTTGAAGGTATGACTTATGAAGGACAGATTAAATGTGGCTCTTATTGTGGGGGACATAAGAGACGTTTATTCAAACAGCATAACTAAGGGGGCGTTAAATGCTGCAAGAGAATCCGGCAACAATCTTTTGATTGTTCCGGGAAGATATTTTCAGGCGTCCAAGGAACTTCTTTACGAAGAATATGAGTATCAGTATCAGACATTGTTTTCGTATTTTACGCAGAATAATGTCGATATCGTTATTGCATGTACAAGCGTAGTGGGTATTGTTGCGGGTTCGATTTCTAGGAATTCGCTCAACGATTTTCTTTCGCGTATGGAAGGTATTCCCGTCATAACCGTTTCCGGTGACAGCGATAAGCTTCCGAATATCTGTTATGACAATAAATCCGGCATCAAAGAAGGCATGGATATCATGATCACCAAAGAGAAATGCACGAAGATTGCAATGGTGGCCGGACCTAAAGAAAACCTTGATTCAAATGAAAGAATAGAAGCCTACAAAGAAGCTCTGGCAGACCACGGAATGCCTTTTGAAGACAGGATGCTTATTCACTGTGATTTTACCGAGAAATGCATGTTTGACGTTATCAATCTTTTTAAGAGTGTCAAAGGCATTGACGGTGTTGTTTTCGCTAATGACAGAATGGCCATCGGCGGCTATGAAGCGATGCGTGAACTCGGTCTTAGAGTAGGCATTGATGTTTCTTTTATGGGATTTGACAATCTCGAAAAGGATATTAATCTTGACCCGCCGCTTGCATCTGTAGTGGCTGATGCCGAAACCATGGGCTTTGAAGCTTATAACATGGCTTTGGATTATCTTAAGTACAACGATCTCGACAACAGAGTCATTCCCACTCATTTTGTTATGAGAGATTCTGTTTTAAGGGGCGGAAAGAGCATAAGCGAAGCGGAGCCTATCGCTTACAAGATTACTCCGCAGACGGATTTTGATACTTTTGCCAAACAGACTTTTCTTTTTATCTACAATCCTTCAATTAACGATGCCAACAAAGACAATATTTACAGGGCTTATCTTTTCTTTATTCTGGAAGTGGAAAAACTTTACAGAAACGAGAGAATCGACAAGAATCTGCTTACATCGATGGCACAGAGTTTTAACAAGCTTTTTGAAGTTGACGAGCGCTTCGAGCTCGATATAGGAAAGTTTACGATTCTTATGGAATCGATCAAGGAAGCCATATATGAGAATTCTGCTTCCAAGGCTAAAAAAGCGATTATCGTAAATATTTCGGCATATGTTTACAGAAGACTTGCCGCTGTACTTTCTTTGAGAGAAAGCGACGAGACTTACAGGATGAAACGGATCCAGCACGAGATTTACCGTATTTCGGCTGATATGATCGGTTTTGATGATGCGTCCGAAAAAAGCTACGCTTCGATCATATGCAATTTCAATAAGATTGGTATAAATCACAGTTTTCTGTTTCTGTTTAAGGAACCGATCAAACATGCTATCGAAGAGCCTTTTGCTCCGCCTGAATTCATGTATTTAAAGGCAATGCAGATAGAAGACCGTGTAATATCTCTTTCGGACAGAGAGCAGATGATTCCTTTATCGGACATGTTTGAGTTTGCTTTTTCGAAGATCGAAAAGGCAGGTCATCTTGTAATGCTTAACCTTTACGTAAGAGAAATGATTTACGGCGTTCTGGTCTGTGATATTCCCTACAAGGTATTTCATTACTATGAAAGCCTTATTTATCAGGTATCATGTGCAATCAGAATTCTTCATCTTCTCATGTATACGGAGGAAACCAGTAACCAGTTAAAGGAAAGCCTTGAGATTATCACAAAGAATAATTTAAGGCTTGATACTTTGTCGAAACAGGATGAACTGACGGGACTTTATAACCGGAGAGGATTCTTTGTAGAAGCTCAGAATCTTTTTGAGGATGAGACACAGAAGAAGAAATATATTATCGTAGGTTTTGCGGATACGGATAATCTTAAGATGATAAATGACAATTTCGGTCATGACGAAGGAGATTTTATCATTGTATCGAGTGCGAATATTTTAAGCGATACACTCGGAAACAGGGGTGTTGTTGCAAGACTCGGCGGTGATGAATTCGTATTTGTCTATACCAGCGACAGCAAGGATGAAGAAAAAGCCTTTGTCGAACTCTTCGAAGAAAATATCCGCAAATTCAACAACGAAGAGCACAAGGAATACAGACTTTCAATTTCTCTCGGAATGTATGTATACGAATATAATGACAACATCGATCTGAAGGAACTTCTCGAATCGGCCGACAGGGAAATGTATCATATAAAAAAGAAGAAGAGAATGAAAGAATAGTACGATATAAATATTGCTATAATTATTTTGAATATGATATAATAAAACCGCTTGTGAAAAAAATCTCAAGCGGTTTTGTTTCTGTAATGATGCGCAGATTACAGAAAAAATATTATTAAGGAGGACATAGTTATGTCATTAAACAAGAAAAGTGTTGATGATTTCAACGCAAAAGGCAGAAGAGTACTCGTTCGTTGCGACTTTAACGTACCTTTAAAGGACGGCGTTATCACAGACGAAACAAGAATCGTTGCAGCTCTTCCCACAATTAAAAAATTAGTTAGCGATGGTGCAAAGGTTATCCTTTGTTCTCACCTCGGCAAAGTTAAAGAAGGACCCAACGAGAAAGAATCTCTTGCACCCGTTGCAGTAAGACTTTCCGAGAAATTAGGCAAAGAAGTTAAGTTTATTAAGGATTATAATGTTACAGGAGCTGATGCTACTGCAGCTGTTGCAGCAATGAACGAAGGCGACGTAATCCTTCTTCAGAATACACGTTTCCGTGGCAAAGAAGAGACAAAGCCTCAGGATGCAGGCGAAGCTTTCGCCAAGGAACTTGCTGATCTTGCTGATGATTATGTATGCGACGCTTTCGGTTCGGCTCACAGAGCACACGCTTCCGTAGCAGTTGTTACAAAGTACATCACAGAAAAGGGCGGCACAAACGCTGTTGGCTACTTAATGCAGAAGGAAATTGATTTCCTCGGTAATGCAGTTGAGAACCCTGTAAGACCTTTCGTAGCTATCCTCGGCGGTGCTAAGGTTGCTGATAAGCTTAATGTTATCAATAACCTTCTTGAGAAGTGCGATACACTTATCATCGGCGGCGGTATGGCATTCACATTCCTTAAAGCTAAGGGATACGAAATCGGTAACTCACTTGTTGATGATGAGAAACTTGATTACTGCAAGGAAATGATGGCTAAGGCTGACAAGCTCGGCAAGCAGCTCTTACTTCCCATCGATACAACAATCGCTGCAGGTTTCCCTGATCCCATCGATGCTGAAATCGAAGTATCTGTTGTAGATGCTGACAAGATTCCCGCTGACAAGGAAGGCCTTGATATCGGACCCAAGACTGCTGAACTTTACGCTAACGCTGTAAAGAATGCAAAGACAGTTGTTTGGAACGGACCTATGGGTGTATTCGAGAACCCTACACTTGCAAAAGGTACAATTGCAGTTGCAAAGGCACTTGCTGAAACTGATGCTACAACGATCATCGGCGGCGGTGATTCAGCTGCAGCTTGCAACCAGTTAGGTTTCGCTGATAAGATGAGCCATATCTCTACAGGCGGCGGTGCTTCTCTTGAATTCCTTGAAGGCAAGGAACTTCCCGGTGTTTACGCAGCAGACGACAAATAAGGCTATCTGTTATGAATACTGAAAAACTTAAGAAATTCAGTAATATACTGTCAGCAGTGAGTATTACCTCACTGCTGATAGCTTTACTGGTAGGATCCGGATTTATACGCATCGGTACCCAGAATCTTATAGCAATAGATAATGTTGATATAGATCTTGGGAACTTTAAAGAAGCTGCAACCGAGACAGAAGGCGAGATTGTTGTTATGAATGCCTCACTCGCTCAGATAAAGTATTTCGTCGACGGCAAGGAAATGACTACGGATATGCAGGTTTATACGGATGATTATCCCGTCGGATCCAAAGTTAAATTATATTACAGTAACGAAGACCCCACGAATACGAGAGCACCGGAATTATTTATTTCCTATTACAGCAAAGTCGGTCATATGACTCTGCGTATCGGAATAATAATAGTTTCCGTATGCGGCGTTGTCGGAGGCGGGGCACTCTTACTGTCCAGAATTCTCAGAAAAAAGATATCAAGTGGTATATAAGGAGATATTAAAAAATGTCCAGAAGAAGAATTATTGCAGGTAACTGGAAGATGAACAAGACTCCCAGCGAAGCTGTAGCACTTTGTGCAGAATTAAAAGATCTTGTAAAGAATGACAATGTTGACGTTGTTTACTGCGTACCCGCAATCGACATCGTTCCCGTAGCAGAAGCAGTTAAGGGAACAAACGTTAAAGTTGGTGCAGAGAACTTCTACATTGAAGATAAGGGTGCTTACACAGGTGAGATTTCAGCTCCAATGCTTAAAGATGCAGGTGTTGAATTCGTTATCATCGGACACTCAGAGAGAAGAGAATACTTCAAGGAAGACGATGCTTTCCTTAACAAGAAAGTATTAAAGGCTTTCGAAGCAGGCATCACACCCATCCTTTGCTGCGGCGAATCTCTTGAGCAGAGAGAAATGAACGTAACAATGGACTGGATCAGACTTCAGATTAAGTCAGACCTTGCAGGTGTAACTGCAGATCAGGTTAAGACAATGGTTATCGCTTACGAGCCTATCTGGGCTATCGGAACAGGCAAGACAGCTACATCCGATCAGGCTGAAGAAGTTTGCAAGGGAATCAGAGAACTTATTGCTGAGATGTATGATCAGGCTACAGCTGATGCAGTTCGTATTCAGTACGGCGGATCAATGAACGCTTCCAACGCTGCTGAGCTTCTTTCAAAGCCCAACATCGACGGCGGTCTTATCGGCGGCGCTTCACTTAAGGCTGATTTCGGTCAGATCGTTAACGCTTAATTATATT
>JAIKXN010000227.1 GCA_024684055.1 Lachnospiraceae bacterium
CCTTGATGAATCTGACAACCTGCTCTTTGGTCATCGAATAAGAATCCATTGCACCGCAGTAGATCTGTATTTCGTTTGCACTCGGTTTTCTTCCGAGAATCTGAAGATAGCAGTTCTCGATAAACTCGCTTCTCTCGTACTTTAAAAGATCGTTTAAATGAATCTTGCCAAAACCGATGACTTCGATATTTTTCTTCTGTCCCTCGTCGCTTTTCCAGAAAGAATAAATAATCTCTTCCTTGTCGGTATCGGGATTTGCTTTAAGTCTTTGGATAAGATTGTTAAATCCTTCCTGATCCGGCTCTCTTCCGAGAATTCTGTTATATACGTTTTTGACAAAGGTTTCATTGTCATCCGAGAGTATGCTCGAAACGCCGATTGTGACTTTTTTGTCTTTTCTCTTTATGCTTGAACCTGTTAATGTAAATGCCGCAGGCTTCTCTTTTATGTCTTTTCCTTCCAAAAAGATCTGTTCATAGAGTTCCAAAAAAACATCGTCGAAATCGTCATCGAAATCCACGTTCTTTCTTGTAATGCCTCTTAACCTTTTTAATTCTATTTTGGAGTCTAAATCGGCTGCCATTTTTACCTCCGGTTAAAGAAGATTTCTTTTGGGTTATTTACCCGCATCGCTCTCCCAGGAATGTGAAAGACTCATTACTCCGACTTCACCTTTGGCATTGGTGATGTTAAGTGTAAAAACACCTCTCCAGAAGTCGTAATTAAATCCGTCGGGTCTGTGAAATGCGAGGTCGAAGATGTAATTTCCGGCATTGACGGGTATATTGTCAAACGCAAGCGTTATGACGCCCTTGTCCTTAAGCGGAAGCATCTTTGAAGTATCGATAAGAGTATTGGTTCCGTAAATGTGGACTTTATCGTCTCTGTAGATTGCAACACCTACAACGGATTTATCGATCTTGCCGGGGTTGTCGTAACCGATTGAAACGAAAACCGGTTCCGAGTTAAAGAATGTATTCCTCTCGACTCCGTCTTTATCCGTAACGCTGACTTTCGTCATCACGATCTCGTTGGAGCCCCATCTCTTGCCGTCATCCTGTTTGGTATCGGGCTTTTCGGCTTCTTTTTCAATTTCCGTATTTACGGGTTTGTGATCAGCCGCCTCGGTAATTTCTTTTTTGGCCTCTTCTTTTTTCTTCTCTTCCTTCTTTTCTTCTTTTGCTCTGGAAAGAGTGTTGTTGGCCATGAAACTCATGTACTTGGGATGAACGTCAAAAGGACTTCCTTCTTCCCTTATGACACCGTCATGAATCCAGATCGTTCTGTCGCAGATCATCTCAAGCTGATTCAACGAATGCGAAACGATCACGATGGTCGTTCCGTCGGATTTGATCTTACGGAGTTTGTTGAAACACTTCGCCTGGAATGTCACATCGCCTACCGCAAGAATTTCATCGATAAGAAGGATATCCGCATCCACATTTATTGCTACTGCGAAAGCAAGTCGCATGTACATACCCGAAGAATATGTTCTTACGGGGTTGTCTATAAAATCTTCAAGTTCCGAAAACTCGATAATGTCATTTACTCTTTCATCAATTTCTTTTTTCGTAAGACCGAAAATCGAAGCATTGATGTAGATATTGTCACGTCCGCTCATGTCGGGATGGAAACCGGCCCCGAGTTCGATAAGACTCGATACTCTTCCGTTCATCTCTATGGTTCCGCTGTCGGGATACATGATCTTCGTGAGCATTTTAAGAGTGGTACTTTTACCGCAGCCGTTATGTCCGATAAGACCGATTGCTTCACCCTTTTTCGCCTCGAAGCTTATGCCCTTAAGTACTTCACGGTTTTCGAATTTACGTCTTTTGCTGAAAAGCGTTCTTTCCTTTAACGTCTTCCCTTTGTCGAGATAAACTTTGAATTTTTTGGTTATATTATGTACTTCAATTGCATTTTCAGGTTTCATTACATCTCCTCCGCAAAGTGTCTCTGCATTTTGTCAAATGTAAACCACCCTATCAAAAACAAAACAACGCCTGTGCCGAGCGACATAAGAAGCATTCCGAAATCGGGTACTTTTGCATAATAAAGGATATCTCTGTAAGAAACGATAATGGGCGCCATCGGATTGATCAGCATGTAAAGCGTCTGAAGTTCTTCGGGCACCATTTCCGCGGAATACATTACGGGTGAAAGGAACTGCCATGCCATTGTAAGAATACCCATGATAAACTGCATGTCCTGAAAAAATACCGTTACGCCCGAAAGGATAAAAGTAAAGCCGAGCGCAAGTATGTATTCCGTCAGCATAACGGGAATAAGGCAAAGCAGTGCCAGCGGATTAAATGTGTATTTCATTACGAACATAACCGCAAAGACTACCAGAAAACTTAACAGCATGTTGATAAAAAGTCCCGTTACGTAAGAAATGGGAATAACTTCCCTCGGGAAATAGATTTTCTGTACCATGTCTTTCTGTGTGGTAATGCAGGTAGAACCGCCTGCCAGAGAAGTACTGAAAAAAATCCAGGGAATAAGCGCAACGAAGAGGAACATATAATAATCCTCAATGTTGCTTCTCATAACAATGGAAAAAACAAAAGTATATATCAATAACTGAAACAAGGGATTTATAAAGGTCCACAAAAAGCCCAGAAACGAGCCTTTGTATCTACCCTTCAAATCCCTTTTTACGAGACTGTATATCATAGTCCGATATGCATATATCTCTTTAACTCTCTTAAACATTTATTTTATGCTCCAAACTTTCATAAACTTTATAATTGTAATCCAATAAGGATTTACAGTCAAGAATCCGAACCCCCGTCAATTCCCCGCAAAAAGCCTGTTTCAGCCGTTTACAACAGTTCGTTTCTGCCCTTTGCCTGAAGCGCTTCAACTATCTTCTTAACACTCTGTGCCTTGTCCTTGGGACATACCATAATGGCGTCATCTGTTTCAACAATTACTAGACCTTCAACATCAACTGCGGTAATTGTCTTGCCGCCTTTCGAAAGGATGATCGAATCCTTTGTATCGACTGCAACCACATCGCCTTCTGTAATGTTTCCGTCTGCATCCTTATCGCGAAGGACTTCCATCATGTCAAAGCTTCCGACATCGTTCCATCCCATCTCGCCGGGTACAACAAGTACATCGCCGAGTGCAGCAGCCTTTTCCATTACGGCATAGTCTACCGAGATTTTACGGATATTGGGATAAACTTCCTCAATGATTTCTTTCTCTTTATCCGTATTCATTGCATCGCCGATCTTCTCAAGGTCTGCATAAATGTCAGGAATGTATTCTTTGAACTTGTCAAGAATAACGCCTGCTTTCCATGCAAACATGCCCGAGTTCCATGCGTACTCGCCTGATGCAACATATTCTTTCGCTGTTTCCTCATCGGGCTTTTCCTTGAATTCGATTACAGTCTTTGCATCGCCCGATTCATTCTTGTTGTATCTTATATATCCGAAGCCGCTCGATGCAAATGTGGGATTGATGCCGATAGTAATGAGTTTGCCTGTTTCTTCAGCAGTCTTTACAGCAGCTTTAAGAATATTGGTAAAACCTGCTTCATCCTTAATGTAATGATCGGCGGGTGTGATGATCATAACTCCGTCACCGTATTTTCTTACGATTTCCATTGCGGCATATCCGATGCATGCTGCGGTATTTCTTGCAGAGGGCTCCGATAAAACGTGATCCGCCTTAACTCTGTCCTTTGTGGCTTTGAGCATGGGAGGAACCTGGGAAACAATTGTTACTATGAAAATGTTGTCCTTGTCCGCAACGGTTGCAAGTCTGTCCACTGCCTCATTTATCATAAGATCGTTACCTGTCAGATTAAGTAACTGCTTGGGTGTTTCTTTTCTTGATAAGGGCCAGAATCTTGTTCCGCCGCCTCCTGCCATGATCACTCCGTATGTATTCATGATTAAATCCTCCTGATTATATGTTTCTTTTTATTTAGGTATGCTTATGTTTAATTATTTCTGCATGTTTTTATGTGTATTTCTGTATTTTTTGTTCTTATGTGTCTTTCTGTGCAGCTTTTTGTGTTTAAACTTTGTTTTTCGTTTTATCTATATGTCCATTTTATCGGACATATATTTTTTATATATTGCTCTTTATAAAATCTGCAAACTTTTCAGTAACCTTCTCATTCGAATAATTCTTCATAACATATTCGTATGCTTTTTCTCCCGTTTCTTTAACATACTTTTCGTCGGAAAGTTTCTTTAATGCATCGGCGAATTCGTCATAGTTTTCAAATGCTGTTCCTCCGTTGCTTTTTTCAATATGGCCTTTAAGCACATCGCTTTTTGCATTAACAATTGCGGGTTTCTTACATGCCATTCCTTCAAGAAGCGTTATCGAAAAACTTTCGAATTCCGAAGGAAGACATATTGCGGAGGCACCTTTCATCGCGCTGAATTTATCTTCTTCGGAAACAAATCCGAGATACTTTATGTTCTCATCTTCAGGGATCGACATATTGCCTTTGCCGGTTAGGACAAGTCCGATCTTTTCGGAATTTTCGGCATTAAATTTCTGTATGTATTCCGCAAGCATTTTACAGCCCTTGCCTTCTTCGATACGGCCGCAGTAAATGACATATTTTTCCGGAAGTTCATTCTTTTTGCAAAACTCTTTCGAATTGTCTTCTTCGGGAATATCTATTCCCATACCGTTCACGATCGAGGGAACTTTTTCATTTTGAAACTGTCTGTTTACAAAAGCTTTTTCCTCATCCGTAAGATAAATTATTCCGCGAACACTGTTAAAGAGTTCGTTGAAAATATCCATGTAGATCGGTTCTTCATCGTGTGCGGTAGGAACGAAAAACGCTTTGTCATAAACTTCTTTTGCACCGAAGTATGCAGGATAATACATATATGTTACGAATACATAGGCATAGTATTCGTCTTTGTGTTCCTTTATATATTCAACAAGTCCGGGTACAAAAGGTCCTCGAGCGATAAGTCTTTTTTCTTCGAGACTTTTTTTGTGAACACCGAAGTTATGCATCAGTATTCCGAGCGTTCGCTGGGTAAGTCTGTCCCTTTCATGTGCCACGGAAAAACGCCTTATCGTAACGCCGTTAACCGTTTCGATATCGTCTCCGTAATAATCGGCCCAGGTCTTAAAATCAAGTGCTCTGCTTGTCAGGATTTCGACTTCAAACTCACCCGTTTTTGCAATTTCTTCCGCAACTTTTCTCGTATATGTTTCGGAGCCGCCGAGAACTTCTTTTCCGTATCTTTGATTAATAAAAGCTATCTTTTTTTTCATCATTTCACAAAGCGGTTTTCCCGTTAACTTCGGTTAATTCTTTAATTACGCAGTCGGATGTTTCATCCCATGTTTTCGGAACAAAGCCTTTGATTCTTTCTTTAAGCTCATTGTATTCCTTCGGGCTGTTTACAAGCGAGAAAAGCATGTTTGCAAGAATGACGCTGTTGTCCTGGGGAAAGTAAAGAGCTCTTTCCCCTCCGATCTCACGATTGATCTCATTGTCCGCGGCAATTACCGGAACATCTCTTACAAGCGATTCGATGATCGGAAGACCGTACCCTTCAATGTAACTCGGGAATACCATCGCAAAACAGTTTTTGTATAAATAATCTATCTCCGAATCCGTGGCATTATCGATATGCCAGATCTTTTTTCCGTAATCGGGATCCTTCGTAAGTTTTTCGAAGAATTCATTCATTCCCTGACCGGAATAGCCGGCAACGACCACATTCATCCAGCCTCTTAAATGCTTTTGAAAACACTCTAAAAGAAGCTTGTGGTTTTTCCTCGGTTCCACTGTTCCGACCATGAGAATATATTTTCCCGCGGATGCGATTTCTTTTATTTTTTCGGACACATTCGACGTATCTTCGTTCTTCTTTAAAAAATCCCCGCCTAAAGGGACAATACCGATTTCGGGAAGCGATACTTCCATATTCTTTTCATGTGCTAAAAGCGCATTCTTTGTAGTCTGACTCGTAACCAGTATTTTGTCGGAATAAAGGAAAGATGCGCCGATAAAATCTATGAAATTGAGAACATCGCTTTTATCGCAGAACTGCGGATAATCTATTCCGATAATATCCTGAATGAACGGCACAATCTTTACGCCTTTTTTCTTTAACAGAGGATAGAGAAAACTTCTTTTTACCCTTGTCTTCCAGACTGTGTCGCAGTCAAAGAAAATGCTGTCTTTTTCGAAATCGTCAAAAGATAAAAATTCGTCCGTACGTATGTCGTTTCTTTTATCCGTTTTGGTCGTGCAGAATGACACAAAGAGATTTCTGTCGAGAATCCTGTAAGCATCACTTTGGGAATCGTATTCGATAAAAACAAGGTCAAGTTCGCTTCTTTTATCAAGTCTTTTTACCAGTTCCATAACAACTCTGGGGATGCCCGTAAAACTGGTACCGATCATTATCATTGAAACGTCAGTGTATACCTTGATCATGCAAAAATCCCCCTTATAGCATTCTGTATGCCACGGGGCATTTTCTTCGCAAATCTTCTTAATGACGGAGAATTCATACCCACCGCAAGCGATGAAAAAATTCTTCCTTTAAGACCGGGTTTTGTCGAATAGGGGCAGTTATCGATCTGCATTCCCCTTACCGAAAAAGAGGGCTTGTTAACAACGTATTTTACAATGCCTTCAGCGTCTTTTCCCGCACATTTTTTTCTGTCTTTTTCTGAGGGAAGTCTCTGGAACAAAACCAAAAATAAGCACTCTAAAAGAGCTTCGCCCTGAAGATCGGCGAATTGGGTATAATCTGTATTCTTGGGCGAAGCAGAAAGCGAGCGAAGAAAAATATTTTCCTCACATCCGAAGAACTGCCTGTTTCGCTTTAATTCATTGTCGGCATGTGAAAACAAACATGCATAAACATTTGCTTCACGCTCATTTAAAATCATGTTTATTCCTTTATTTTTCGATTATCCATAATATAATACAACATTTCGCATACCGCGACAACTCGCAGCACATATCACGGAATATCGGCGAGAAAATTTGCTTTTGCAAAATGATTCTTATTGTTCAGTCATTAAGGCCTTGTTCTTTACCGATTCGAAAAGAGATATGTACTTCTCTGTCGCGAATTTCAGTTCATACTCAGGAAATGAATGTTTCTTTCCCTGAACGCTCACGGCCTCTGCAATCTTCCTTACCCACTCGTTAACGTCTTTTGCATCATCGACGTAAACTGCTTTCTGCCCGGTAATCTCTTCGATGCTCGCACTTCTGGTTGTCACGGTAACGGCGCCTTTCATCATTGACTCGACAGGCGGCATTCCGAATCCTTCAAACGTACTCGGGAAAAGGAACATCCTGCAGTTTGAATAAAGAGAGTCTCTTTCTTCGTCGCTTACATATCCGGTATCGCAGACATAATCTTCAACGCCGGCCTTCCTTACATCCTCAAGAAACTCTTCTTTCTTTCCGCCGACACCGCTTACCACGAGTTTCATTCCCTTAAGGGAAGAAATGTCGTCATCCCCGTTTTCATCGGAATTTATTTTCGCCATCACCTTTATAAGCGTACTTAAATTCTTGTGAGGAAGCATTGAGCTGACGGTGTAAAAATATCCGTTCTTTTCGATGCCGTATTTATCCGACACGGCATGAAATGTCAGGTTTTCATCCTGTGCTTCGGAAACGACGATCGGGTTATAAATAACCGATATTTTATCTTTGCATACAGGGTAATGTTCGATAATATCATTCCTGCAGAATTCCGAGATTGTAACTACTTCTTCGCTCTCTTCGCAAGCCTTTTTCCAGGATCTTTTTGCGAAAAAAATCTTGGGCTTCGAAAAATACTCGGGAAAATGAAGCGCCTGCAGATCATGTATTACGGTAATGAAAGGAATACCGCCTTTTTCCACCGGAAGACTCTTCGGTTTCGAGTAAACCGGAATAAGCATAAGCTTCACGGATAAACTTCTTGCAAGCTTGTCGAGATTCGCGTTTTCCCACGCTATTCTCTTAACTCTCTTCATGCTTTCGGTGTCGCAGGGATGAATCTTCATATTGGGATAATTCTCATAATCACTGAAAGAGTTCGCTACATCTTTTCCCGCAAAAAGGATATATTCATTTTTGTCATCATACATGCCGAAACCGTTCATGAGATTTCTTATAACCGATTCGGTTCCGCCGCATATATTCGGTCTGACCCACAAAAGGTCTATTCCTATTAACATTTTTTCAATCCTTAAATATCCTTAACTGAGTATGAATTTAGCGATTTCAATCGCCACACATTCAAAGAGGCACCAGATTCCGTATCCGTTGCTTCTGTACGCAACATATCTGTCGTGGCACCTTGATTTACATTTTTTAAAACTTTTCTGATTGCTTGCACCGCCTGTTGCAAAATTCGCAAGCACAACGTTCTTTATCGTAATTTTCGCATTCTTCTTTCTTGCTCTTAAAAAGAACTCAAAATCATCGTGAATACCCACGCATTTATATGCGCCGATCTCCCTGTAATAATCGCTTCTTACGACCATGGTGGGATGATTCCAGTGACGGCTTGTCGGAAACTTGTCCATCCTGCTTCTTTTCACGATAACGCTGCCGTTTTCCTTTACAAGATTGATATCCGCATAAAAGATATCATACCTGTCTTCAAGATAAGCTTTTACGGCCGTATCTATCATATTCGGCTCATAAGAGTCTCCCGAATTGATAAGTCCCGTGAGTTCTCCCGTTGCTTTTGAAATACCCTTGTTCATGGCATCGTAAATGCCGTTATCCTTTTCGGAAAAGATCTTGTAATCTATACCCTTTTCTTCCATCCTGCTTCTGTAGGATTCGGCAATCTCAACGGTTCTGTCTTTGCTTAAACCGTCAATGATAAGATACTCTATCTGCGTATCGGTATCCGTCTTCTGGTTTAACACCGATTCAATTGTTTTTTCAATAACCGCTTCGCTGTTGAAGCAGATTGTAATTACACTGTATTTCACTTTATTCTCTCTGTTTTCACCGCACTTTTAGTCAGATACAGATTATTCTTTCTTCAAGGCAGATGTACTTTTTTCATTATCTGTCATGCACGATTTCAGGCTGCTATCTTCTATTCAGCTGTTCATTGCCTGTCATGCATTTTTCAGTCAGGATTATGCTTTCTTCAAGGCCTGTTACGTTGTAATCATCTTTATATCGCGTAATCTCATCCGCATATGTAAGGCTTCCGAATGCTTTGTTTACAAGTCCTGTAAAGGCGCTTAATATCTTTAAAAGCCATGTGAATCCGCCTACAAGTTTTAGATTCTTTCCATGAGCGGAAGCTATCATCTTTACCATTTCGGAAGTATTTGATTTTTCTTTGTTTGCGGGATGAAAAATACCTCTTTCCTCATTATCTGTCATAAGTCTTACGAACTCACAAAGGTTGTCCGTAAAGAGCATCGATCTTTCATTTTTTACCTTCGGAAAAAGGGGAAGTTTGATTGCAAATTTTCTTAAAGAATTGTAATTGCCTTTGCATCCCGGTCCGTAGATCATCGGCGGTCTTAAAATAACCACTCTGAAATTATCGTCATCGAGTTCCTTTAATCCGATCTCCGCATTCAGTTTGCTCTCACCGTAAAAATTCTCAGGCGAAGGTTTTGTATCTTTTGTGATTTCTTTTCTTTCGCCGATTTTGGAACTTGCACCGTAAACAATGGCTGAGCTCATGAATATAAACTGTTTCACACCGGCTTCCTTCGCCTTTTTTGCGGTCTCCACGGTAAGCTCGGTATTAACTTTTCTGTAAAGTTCTTTTCCTTCTTCCGATACTTTTCCGACATCCGCATGTGCGATACCTGCAACATGAAAAATCACATCATAACCTTTGAAATTCCATGCTTCTGCTTCTTTTATATCTGTCCCATTTATTGTACAGCTGACATCATCTTTTTTTACAGCATCACCGGCATTCGAATCTGCATCACTCTTAGCACTGCTGCCGGAATCCGTCTTAGCCTCTGCCTTTGCATCTTTGGATTTATCCGACTCTGCATCCTTTTTTACCACACGTCCCGTAAACGTATCCATCACGCTGATCTCGTAATCTGCTCTCTTCGGATGATTTTTTATGTAATTTTCAAAAGAGGTGCCGATAAAACTACCGGCACCTGTTATTAGTATCTTCTTCATAATCAGATCTGATATTTATATGTTGGAACCATTTTAGCGATCGTTTTTCTTATATCATCGTTTTCGGGCTCTTTTTCGACGTATTCCTTCAGGTTCTTAAGCTCATCGATGAACTCGTCTTCATTAAAGTTAAGAGGTTTTCCGATGTGTATTCTTTTGTTCTTTGTCTGCTGAAGTTCTTCCTCATTCATGAGCATCTCTTCATACAGTTTTTCACCGGGTCTGAGTCCTGTAAAAACGATTTCAATATCATCACCAACTCTTAATCCCGACAGTTTGATAAGGTTCTCTGCCAGATCAAGAATTTTAACCGGCTCGCCCATATCAAGAACGAAAATCTCTCCGCCCTTCGCATAGGCACCCGCCTGGAGCACAAGTGCGACCGCTTCGGGAATCGTCATAAAATATCTTATGATGTCGGGATGAGTAACCGTTACCGGTCCGCCCTCCTCGATCTGTTTCTTGAAAAGAGGAATAACCGATCCGTTCGATCCTAAAACGTTTCCGAATCTTACTGCTACGAATTCCGTTTCGGAACGGTTGTTGTACGTCTGAATGATCATCTCGCAGATACGTTTGCTCGCACCCATGACATTGGTGGGATTAACAGCCTTATCAGTGGAAATAAGCACGAATTTCTTAACCTTCCACTTATCTGCTGCCTGAACGACTTTGAGCGTTCCGAAGACGTTGTTTTTAACGGCTTCGTTGGGACTGTCTTCCATAAGCGGCACATGCTTGTGAGCAGCCGCATGATAAACGATCTCAGGTCTGTACTGTTCGAATATTTTATCCATTCTTAAAGTGTTTCTTACGGAAGCAATAAGAACGGTAAGTTTTAAATCGGGGAACTTTCTAATGAGTTCCTGCTGAATATCGTAAGCGTTGTTTTCGTAGATATCCACGATAACGAGTCTCTCGGGATTATGGCCTGCGATCTGTCTACAGAGTTCCGACCCAATGGAACCGCCGCCGCCCGTGACCATGACAACTCTGCCCGATACATATCCCATGACTTCGTCAAGGTTTGTAGTAACGGGTTCTCTTCCGAGAAGGTCTTCGATCTGAACATCTCGAAGTTTCGATACGTCAACATCAACTTCGCCGTTTATAAGCTGATACATTCCCGGAAGGATCCTCATCTTGCAACCGGTTTCCTTACAGATATTGACTATCTCTTTTATTTCCGAAGGCTTTGCCGACGGAATCGCGATAATGATCTCCGCAATACTGTATTCGGCTGCTGCCTGAACTATCAGATCCCTGCCTCCGAGAATCGGAATACCGCGGAGTTTCTTGCCCCAGCATCCGGGACCGTCGTCGATGATACAGCAGACTTTCATGGTCAGATACTGAGTGGTATTTATTTCTTTTATGATTTCATTTCCGGCACTTCCCGCACCGATTACCATGCACTTGGTGGGTTCTTTTCCGTTTTCCCTCATCCTGCGCTTTGCACGCAGTACTCTCATTGCTCTGTAGGAAAATCTTATGCTCGTTGTTATCGCCATTAGCGAAACCAGATAAAATAACGGATAAGATCTCGGTATCTGAAGTTTAAAAATATACTTGCAGATAACCTGTCCGATGGTAGCTGTTATAACGGCACCGATAATGTTAATAAGTTCGGTCGCCGAAGCATACCTCCATACGGAAGTATAAAGGCTCCATGCCGCATAACTGATAAGCGTGATTATCAGGTTGATCGGGATAAAAGCAATTGTCGATTTTAAAAAGTATTCAGGCAGATCCTTAAAAGAAAAATCATAACGGACATAAATCGCAAATACCGTTACAACAAGTATCGATATAATGTCCAGAATAACAAGCAATATTATTCTTATGATCATCTGCTTGCTTATATGGAGTTTAATCTTAGCCATCTAAAGCCTCATAAAATATTTTCTCATCTTCAAGTCTGATGCAGGCTAACTGACTCGATTTGTTGTGAAGCGCCATACCGCAGTCTATATTGATGATATGATATTCGCCCAGGAAATTCGAATCGTTGAGAACAATTCCGCGTCCCATTTCATCAACGTTGTCAAGACGCTGGGTAAATACATGTCCCAGAACATAAATGTATTTTTTGTTCGGGAATAATTTTTCGTTCAGATCTTTTACAAAGCTTGCATCATAAATATTCTGCCAGACGGCCTGGAATACATCTTTGTAAATAAGTTCATTGTATTTAACTTCTTTGTCGAATTTTTTGTTTACCATGTATGCGTGGCAGAGATAATAGGTTTTCTTGCCCATTTTAATTTTCTTTGCAACTATGGCATTGTCGAGATAAATAAGTATCTCGGCTTTTTTCTTGGCGGAGCATTTTTTGAAATCTTCGTAAGTCTGCCTTCCGCCGTTACATTCATCCAGCCAGAGGTCAAGTTCCTCTGTGTCTGTACGTCCTTCGTTTTCACATTCGTCAACATTTCTCAAAGCTTCCATCATGAGAAGTTCATGATTTCCGAGAAACATTTTCATATTTTCCTGTTTCATGATTTCCTTCAGGATTTTGATTCCGTCAGGTCCTCTGTCTATTGCATCGCCGAGAACATATAAAACATCTTCGTCGGAGAAATTAATCTGCTCGAGCATACGTTTAAACGGCTCATACTGGCCATGAATGTCGCTTATTACATAAGTACTCATCGTCGTTTAGTCCCCTTACACTTCACAAATATCGGTCACGTCTACCTGGATTACCGGCCTTATTCCCATTGGCACATCCAGTCTCCAGTTTTTAAGCATTCCCGCCTGAATTGACTGACCGTCGCAGCTTTCTCCGTATGTGAAAGTGCCGTTATATTCGTTTATTGTTCCCCTCGTTCTTAATGCATATCCCATCGGGAAGTTTTCGTTTATCTTCTTCGCATCCGCATACTGCGAGAAATAGCAGGGTGCCTGTTCCTCAAAAAGCTTGAGCGAATTGTTGGCACGCATCTGCCCCGCATGTATCTCGAAGCCGTTGATCATTTCCTCAACGCTCGGCAGAAATACTCTGTCGTACGTGGTTTTATCCGTGAATGTCGAAATGGGTGTCTTAACTTCTTTTACAAGAATTCTTTCCTGTTCTTCCTTGGAAAATGCCTCCGTGAAGAAGTCTCTGTTTAACCATTCTCTGATTCCGCTGGACTCCCAGAAAATACCGGTTCTTATCTTTCCGATTTCACGTTCCGACATGTCCATGTAATCCCTGTCGTCGAAAAGCTGATAATCAAGCACGTATTCCGACTGAAGAATCATTCTGTCACCCTTCTGCATAAGGATAACCCACGGAATTTCCGTATATTCAAAGAATCTGTACATCTTGGATTCTTCTCTGATCTTCGTTCTGTTGGCATTACGATATTCCTTGCTCATAAGGGAATTCGCGATGTTGAATCTCTTGAACTTCGCACCCTTGATCATCGTGGAATCGTTAAAATCATATGTCGCATAAATAATATCCGTAGTAAGACGCGATCCGCTTACTTCGTTCATCGGATAATGGCCGAACCATACTCTTCTGTTCTTCTTGTCGTAAAGCATCTGTGTGTTGATCGTCGGGAAGTATACGGGTTCGTTCTTCTTTGAAATCTCTTCGGCGTTAAGACCGTAAAGAGAACGTCTTAACATACCCATATCCTGCTGCCTGTCCGCACACTGCATGCTCATGCCCTTCATAATGGCATCAGCAATTCGCTGGTCTATCTGAATGTTATAATCCGAGATGGGTGTCAGCGGTTCATTCATGCTTCGTCTGAAAGCATCTGTGGGAATATCGCCCGTGATCATGCAGTACATGGTGGCGCATATTCCGTAAACATCGGTCCAGGGTCCCTGTCCTTCGCCCACCATCTGTTCAAGAGGTGCGTAACCGAATTTTCCGAAATAAACCTGAGCCGTTCTGTTGTTTAACTTCTTTGTTGCACCGAAATCAATCACCTTGATACTGCCGTCCGAATCAAGCATTATGTTTTCGGGCGAAATGTCACGGTGGATCAGTCCGGCTTTATGGATTTCCTCCATGGAACTGATAACGGGTTCCATCAGCGAAAGAGCCTGTTCCACGGGAAGGTGACCGCCGTTGTTGTCGATAAATCGTCTAAGCGTTCCGCCTTCGAGATATTCCATTACCATGTAACCTGTATTGTTGGCATAGAAAAGTTCCTTGATGGAAACAATACCGGGATACTTGGCAAACTGTGCAAGCATTCTCGATTCGCGAAGGAATGCCTTAAGTTCGTCCTGGAATTCTTCTTCCGTCGTTTCTCCGGCAACTATAAGCGAGCCGTCTTCTTTTCTTTCTACCATCTCGTCAGGGAAGAATTCCTTGATCGCCACCCTGTATTCAAGCAGCATGTCAAAACCCATGTATGTTATTCCGAAACTTCCCATACCAAGAATATTGCCGATAAGAAATTTCCCGTTTAGTATCGTACCGGGCTCAAGTGCTCTTCCGAATGTTTTAACCCCTCTTTTTGGTTTACCGCATACAGGGCAAAAGTCCTCTTCTTTTGTCATATGCATGCAGTTTAAGCACATTTTTTTGATTTCTGATATCTCCATCTGCTTATCCCCTCTGAAGCGGAAATTATCCGTTCTCTGCTAAAATATCATCATTTTTACCTTAATTGTTTTAATACTTTTAAATGTGAATTAATACCGTTTTCTGCCCGCCCCTGATGTATCAGGTATCAATTCTTGGGTAATACAAACGAACTCTTAAGACTCACGATCCTGTTAAATACAGGTGCACCTTCCTTTGAGTCTTTGTAGTCTACACAATAGAATCCGTTTCTTACGAACTGGAAGCTTTCAAATGCCTTTGCATTTAAAAGTCCGGGTTCAACAAAAGCTTTTACTGTCTTTCTCGAATCGGGATTTACGTTAATGCTTCCGTCTTCCTCGTTGTAAACACCCTTCTCCTCATCAATGATGTTTTCAAAAAGTCTGACTTCGACTTCTGCGGCCTTTGAAGCATCCACCCAGTGAATCGTGCCTTTGACTTTTCTTGCGTTAAAGCCGCTTCCCGATTTGGTTTCGGGATCGTAAGTACAGTGAACCACGGTAACTTCACCGTTCTCATCCGTTTCGTAACTTACGCATTTTACAAAATATGCATTCATGAGTCTTACTTCGTTGCCCGGGAAAAGTCTGAAATATTTCTTGGGCGGATCGATCATGAAGTCTTCTCTTTCAATGTATAGTTCTCTCGAGAAAGGAATCATTCTGGTTCCGAGTTCCTCGTTTTCGAGATTGTTGGCTGCCTCGAGCATCTCGCCTTCGCCTTCGGGATAGTTGTCTATCACAAGCTTTACGGGATCGAGTATTGCCATTACTCTGGGACGTTTAAGTTTCAAATCCTCTCTGATGCAGTATTCAAGCATTGCCATGTCGGCAACCGAATTTGCTTTCGAAACACCGCAGAGATCAACGAACATCTTAATCGATTCGGGTGTATATCCTCTTCTTCTTAATGCCGAAATGGATACGAGTCTGGGATCGTCCCAGCCATCTGCGATTCCGTCTTCCACGAGTTTTTTGATGTATCTTTTGCCTGTTACGACATTCTTAAGATAAAGCTTTGCAAATTCGATCTGTCTGGGAGGTCTTTCGTATTCGAGTTCCCTTACAACCCAGTCGTAAAGAGGTCTGTGATCCTCAAATTCGAGTGTACAGATGGAATGCGTGATCCCTTCCTCCGCATCCTCAATGGGATGTGCAAAATCGTACATCGGATAAATGCACCATGTGTCGCCAGTTCTGTGATGAGTCATATGAGCAACTCTGTAAATAACAGGGTCTCTCATGTTCATGTTGGGCGATGCCATATCTATTCTTGCTCTTAATACTTTTTCTCCGTCGGCAAACTTGCCGTTTTTCATATCTTCGAAAAGAGCAAGGTTTTCTTCAACACTTCTGTCGGAACCGGGATCTTTCTTTCCGGGTTCGGTAAGCGTTCCTCTATATTCCTTGATCTCGTCGGCACTTAAGTCCGAAACATATGCTTTTCCTTTTTTGATAAGCTTTACGGCACCTTCATACATCTTGGGGAAATAATCCGATGCAAAGAAAAGTCTGTCTTCCCAGTCGGCTCCGAGCCACTTGATGTCCTCGAGCTGTGAATTTACGAATTCGATCTTTTCCTTCGTGGGGTTCGTATCATCGAATCTCATGTTAAATTTGCCGCCGTATTCCTTGGCAAGGCCGTAATTCAAAAGTATGCTCTTGGCATGTCCTATGTGAAGATAACCGTTGGGTTCGGGCGGGAATCTGGTATGAACCGTATCATACACGCCTTCAGCAAGATCTTTATCGATAAACTGCTCGATAAAGTTTCTGCCGACCTTTTCCTCATTGTTTTCTTCATTCTCGATATTGATATTGGAAATCTCAGACATTTGTTATCACCTTCTGTTAAACGTTTAGAATAAGTATGAAAAGCCTCTTCTGGACATAATCATACTTATACGAATTTTACCATTTTTTTATATAAATGTAAATATAAATAAACCTAGTGAAATAAAGCCCCGAATAAGAATTTCGGGGCTTTTGCAACAGCAAAATCACTTGAAAATGTATACGGTCGCTTTCGTACCCTTTCCGATCTCGCTTTCTATCTCCATTTTTCCGATTCCGCTGCTTAAAAGTCTCGAGCGGATATTGCTTAATCCGACATGTCCTCTTCCGCCGCCTTTTTTATCCGGCTTTTCAAGTTTTCTCTTCTTGAAGCCGAGTCCTCTGTCGGTAGCATTTTCTATCTCAAACATGATATCTTTTTCCATTTCGGACGTATCGAATCCGACACCGTCGTCGGTCACTTCGATAAAGTACGCATCTTCGTTTTCTCCTGTTTTCACGCATACTTTACCCGCAGCGGCTTTTTTGTGAATGCCGTGTTTAATGGCATTCTCAACAAGGGGCTGAATCGAAAGCGCAGGGACTTTAAAGTCCATGGTTCCGAGTTCGTATTCAACGGTCAGTTCATCGCCGAAACGCATTTTTTCTATCCAGACATACGCATCTATATGTTTTAATTCCTCTTCAAAATCCACCGGTTCCGCTTTACCGATCGAATCAATGTTTCCTCGTAAGTATTCCGAGAATTTTTCGATGGCCAGTTTCGCTTTTTCGGGGTTTTTGTCAACGAGTCCGTAAATGGCGCTTAAGGTGTTAAAGATAAAGTGCGGTCCGATCTGCGAATACATCATTTCGATTCGCATCTGACGTACGATTTCCGTTTCCTGTTCCATAACGGTTTTGAAATACAAAAGCAGGAAATAAATAAGAGTCGAGAGCATCGCAAAGTTTACGATGATTCTTTTTTCGGAATCTATGGTTTCAAGGATAGAGCCCAGAACCACGATAAATGCCGAATAAATAACCGCAAATGAAGTTTTTTCCTTTCCTTTGCTAAAAAATTTGATGGAGTCGATTATAAGGATTAAAATGTAACAGCCGCTTACCGCAAAGGGCACGAATCCGAGCGGTCCCCTGACAAATGTCGTTTTGCCGTCAATTATGCGGTAAGTGAATGCAAAATCGCCGAAGAATGCGCTCGAACATACAATGGTATCAATGATCAGCGGGATAACGAGCAGGAAGTTAAAATTCATTTTCCTCTTTTCGTTTACGAGAAGATAGAAATACAAAACGAGCATCGGACGGAGAACGTATCCCACCACATCAAGTCCGATCCTCAGATTGACAACTCCCATTTCCGGAGTGATCACAATCTGATTCACCGATTCAGCAACCATAAGCAGAAAATCAAAAATGATGATTTTGAAAAGATAATTCTTTTTCTTTTTGCTTATCGTGTTGTTAGAAATAAAAACCGTAGTCAGTCCGACCATTATGACAATGGCGGTCTGATACTGATAATAAACTTCCATCAGATAATCTAAAATCATGGGACTCTCCTAAATAATTATTGTTAAATGCCTGAAGCTCGGTTATAATCATCATAAATTTTTTGTGAGGTTTTTTATGACTGCTTTCAGGATTGCTTTTGTTAATGTTTTGATCTCGCTTCTTTACATGATACCGGGATTCATTCTTTATAAATCAAAAAAGGCCGCGGCGGATCATCTGTCCACCGTATCGGCCATATTGATATACGTATGCTCTCCCTGCATGGTTGTATCATCTTTTCTTTCTTTTGAGTTTTCCTTAAACAATCTCCTGTTTATGGGACTCTTCTTTGTTGTGTCATTCATCGTACAACTTATATTTCTTCTTCTGCTGTACGCAATATTCAGGAAGAAGTTCAATATATCAAAATACCGAATGCTTACTATCGGTTCAGTACTCGGAAACTGCGGTTTCTTCGGGCTTCCTCTGATCAAGGCGCTGTTTCCCGAAAATCCCGAAGTCGCATGTTATTCTTCGATTTATGTAATATCCATGAACCTGCTTGTTTTCACGGCAGGCATTTACTGTCTCACACAGGACAAAAAATATATATCCGTGAAATCAGCGCTTGTCAATCCCGCATTTCTGTCACTTTCAGTCGCCCTTCCGCTTTATCTTACAGGCGGCTCTAAATTTCTTCCGAGCGTGCTTGTCGACAGTATAAATCTGCTTGGCAAAATGACGACTCCGATGTGCATGTTCATTCTCGGAATCCGTCTTGCCACCATGGATTTCAAAAAGCTTTTCACAAATCCATTTGTATATATGATATGCGGCGGAAAGCTCGTAATCTTCCCGCTTTTTGCATACCTTCTTGTTTTCTTTCTGCCGCTTCCGCATTCTTTCAAAGCAAGCATTTTGATACTCGCGGCGACACCGTGCGCATCCATCATTTTAAACCTTGCCGAAATTCACGGCAAAGAAACCGAAATGAGCGCAAACTGTATTCTTTTAAGCACAATTTTAAGTATTTTCACAATACCCGTTCTGGCTTTGCTTTTATAATTCTATTTCTTGTAATCTTTATCACACAAAGGCAAATCGGGCGTTTGGGTAGGTGTTACACTGAAAACCGCTCTTTTGCCTATTATATTAAGTGACTTGTTTCTTGCAGTGTCACTCATTCCGAAATAAAGCGGATCGGGTTCTTCTCCCAATTCTCCTTTGAATTCATCGTCATAAGCTATTTTATCGAATAAAATATCGCAGTTATAGGCCGTTTCATCATCAATCACAACTATGGGCCACATATCTATCATGCATCCTTCCATCAGATCATCCAGTTTCTGAATTTCCTGTTTCTGGTAATGTCCTCTGGCACCGACAAGAACGCAATTCACATTAAGCTGCGCCAAAAAGAAATCATAGAGTCTGATCAGTTCGAAAGGCTCCACCTTTTTTTCAAGTATCTGTTCTATCGGCGTATCCGCTACCGATCCTTCGGGAAGTTTATTCTGATCAAAATATTCAAGAAGTCCTCCGTCATCAGGATCGGGATAAGCCACTGTCAGATCCTTTATAAGAGCTTCGTAAATAATCCTGGCGCGCTCTTCGGAAGTATGCTCGGGTTTAATATTATCATTTATTGTTTTTGAAACATAATCCTTAAACTGATCCATTCTCTCTTTTGATTCTTCCTGAGTGAATCTGCTTACAAATCTGCCTTCTTCCGCTGACCTTGCATAGTCCGCAAAATAAACAAGATTAATAACATTGCTGTTTGATTCGTCAAGACTTGCGTTCACGCAGGTAACAACCGGTGACGAATAATAAATCAGGTTTTCAACTATACCCTGTTCTGCCACGGTAATCTCTTCTTCCTCTGTAAGTTCTACCGAATCCTTGCATTCATATATGGCGTCAAGTACCTTTTGTGCAACTTTCAAAAGCTTGGGATTCTCTCTTACCGCCTCTCTGTAAACAGGATGGATCAAAGAAGTGTTAAATACAAATTTTCCCTCATTCGCTATTGAATCATATGTCATGAAAAGAGCAGCCTCTTCATCTTCGACTTCATTTCCGTCATCCACTTTTCCGTCAGAAGTATCCTTTTGCGTATTATCGTTTTCATCAACAACGACTTCGGGATAATACTCCACTTCCTGTTTCTTGCATCCGGTTGAATTTATCATCACAAATGCACTTAATACGCCTGTAAATAAAGCGATTGCTTTCCTCATTTTGTTCTTTAGCATTTCTCTTCCTCCTGTTTATCTTAAGCTAAATCATAAGTTTTTGTGTTCTATTCCGAAACCCTGTTTTCATAATAATCCTTGGGGCATTCAGGAACAGCCATTCCGGATTCAGTCGCAACAGAAGTCGCTTCAAATGTTTCGTTTCTCTTTTCATCACTCATGCCGAAAAATCTCGGACGGTAAGTCCCTTCGGCACCGCTTTTCATATAGTCTGCTTTTGCATACATATCCATTGTTATATCGCAATGGTACGATTCGTCGCCCGAAGTAATAACGATCCAGTTCTCATACGTCTGATACGAATAAACATTCTTCATCGACTCTATCCCGGTATCTCCGAATTTTCCGGTTCCGTAGACCATTTCGTTTTCAACGCCAAGCTGAAGCAAAATAGCCTGATAAAGTGCCGGAACCATATATTCGGGTAAAGGGCTTCCAGCATTAACCAGTTCAACCAGCGAAGGGATTGAATAATAGCTCACGCCGTCTTTATATTCAATTTCCGGCGCCGTCATTGACTCATAATCGGCTATTTCAAAATCTTCAAGAATTTTCCGGTAAACAATTTCCGCTCTTTCGATATCCGTGCTGTCTTTCGGAATGTTTTCATTTATCATTTTAGTTACATAATCAACATATTTTCCGTAAATTTTCTCGGCTTCCTCGGGACTTTTTCCGTCAAGATATGTCACTTCTATCTCATCGGGACCGACATCATTCATTGCCATCTTCGGACAGTATTTAACGGTCCAGTGAATATTGTCATCAGACTCAAATCCCACCATATTCACAACCGGATTCGCGCTTCCCGCAATAATCTGAGCGAGCGTAATGTCGTCATCAGTCATGGGAAAATCCGGATTCAGCGAAAATTCCGTATCAAAATTTACGACAGCCGAAAGAAATTCGTAAGCGGACATGACTGCAAACGGTTTATTCTTTGTCATCTCAAGCACTCTCGGATGCATGAGATAATGGTTATACTCAAAAACTCCTTTTTCCTTTAAGGTATCAGGCGGAGTTTTCAGCAAAGTCGAAATGTCTATATCATGAAATGCGCTCTCTTCGTTCTCTTTGACTTCAGTATTTTCTTCCGTTTCTTCATCATCCTCCAAAACGGTTTTCGGATACAGGTCGGCATCAACGGTTTTCGTCTCACACGCCGTTCCGGCAAAAAGCATAAGCGACGCGCCGACACATGCAATTCGTGTAAAAAAATTTCCGGTCAGTTTTTTCATCCCCTAAATTCCCTTTAATTCCCTTTTTCAGTCAGCGTTTTTTATATGTCTTAAATAAAGAGCAAGCGCCGTTCCCATGAAAGCGTTGGTGTATTCGCCTTCGCAAAAAGAATTGATGACTTCGTCGATTGGAACGGTTTCGTATGTCAGCACTTCATCATGGTCAAGATGCTGAACGTTGGTCGGTGTCAGATCCTCGGCAAGACATACGGTAATGGAATTCGAAAAGATCGCAGGATTGGGGCTGCATACGCCAAGCACGGTCATTTTACCCGTTTTAAATCCTGTTTCTTCCTCAAGTTCCCTGTAAGCACTTTCCACAGGATCCTCTCCGGCATCGCACATTCCTCCGGGAAACTCGGCGGTTATTTTGCCAAGTCCGTGTCTGAACTGTCTTACAAGAACGAAATTCCCCTGATAAACGGGTATAATGGTTACCCATTCCGTTGCATTTATTACAACATAATCGCCCTTAATGCCCGTGGCGGATTCTTCGCTTCTCTTTTCAACATCAAATATAGGGGTGTCGAGTATTTTTTCGCTCTTTTTGACACTCCACATCAGTTCTTCGTCACTCATCGGAATCGTCTCCTGTTTTATTTTTCTGTATTTTTACGGCAGGTAAATGCCGGCCGGGCCGACGGGCAGGATGAAGTTCCTGTTCGCCGGTCGGTTTTATTTTTCTTAAATTCTGTCTCTTACTTTTGAATTGATTTCATCAAAAAGCTTGTCGATAAGCTTCTTGATTTCAGCGTTTGCATCATCAACACTGACAAGTTCCTTAACGCTCTTGTCTCTTGTTGAGATTTCAATCTGGCCGTTTGCGATGTTCTTGGGACCGATTGTTACTCTTACGGGCACGCCGAGAAGATCGGCATCTGCAAACATAACGCCCGCCTGAACGTTTCTGTCATCATAAATAACTTCAACGCCTGCTTTAAGAAGATCGTTGTAAATCTTGTCGGCAGCTTCTTTGCATTCTGCCTTGTCAGGTCTCATGCAGCAAAGATGTACCTGCCAGGGAGCAATGCTGATGGGCCAGATAGGACCGTAGTCGTCGTGCTTTGCTTCCATTACGCTGGCAGCAAGACGGCCTACACCGATTCCGTAGCAACCCATGATGGGTGTTTTAACGCTTCCGTCAACATCGGTATATGTCATGCCCATTGACTTGGAATATTTGGTTCCGAGCTGGAAGATGTTGCCTACTTCGATACCTCTGCTTATTCTGATCGACTTTTTGCCGCATACGGGACAGATATCTCCGGTTCTGATCTTTGCAACATCAACATATTCAACATCTCCGACATCACGTTTGATATTAAGTCCGGTGTAGTGGTAATCAACTTCGTTGGCACCACAGCACATGTTTTCGATGCCTTCGAGGGACTTGTCATAAATGATCCTGCATTTTGCTTCCTGCTTGTAAGGTCCGCAGAAGCCGGCGCAGAGTCCGCAGTCTTCGGTAATTGTAGCGGCATGTACTTTCTCGCCAAGAAGATTTGTAAGTTTTGTTTCGTTTACTTCATAATCTCCTCTTAAGAAAACAACGATATACTCGTCCGTCATGTTTGTCTGATAAATAACTGCCTTGCATGATTCCTCAACTTTTGAGTGAAGGAAGTTGCATACTTCTTCTATTGTCTTGCAGTCAGGCGTGTTAACTTTTGTAAGTTCGCCCATGGGTGTGCATCCGGAATTGTCGACTGTCGTGTCGGCTGCTTCCATATTTGCGCTGTAACCGCATTCGTCGCAAAGAACGATCGAGTCCTCACCGGCATCAACAAGAAGCATGTACTCGTGAGAAACGCTTCCGCCGATCATACCCGAATCGGATTTAACGGAAATAACTTCGGGAATACCTGCTCTCTCGAATATTCTGAAATACGAATTTGCCATAACGTCATAGTATTTCTCGAGGTCTTCCTGAGATGTATGGAAAGAATAAGCATCCTTCATTGTGAATTCACGAACACGGATAAGTCCTGCTCTGGGACGAGCCTCATCTCTGAACTTTGTCTGAATCTGGTAAATCGAGAAAGGATACTTCGCATAAGTATTGCCCCACTCGCGAACCATCTGAACAGCTGCTTCCTCGTGCGTCATGCCGAGAACCATGGATGAATTGTTTCTGTCTTTGAATCTTAATAGTTCCTCTCCGACACTTTCAAATCTTCCGGACTCTTCCCAGAGGGATCCGGGTAAAACAACAGGGAAGAGGACTTCCTGAGAATCAGCGGCATCCATTTCTTCTCTGATAATATTTTCAATCTTGGCGGTAACTCTCTTCATAGGCGGGTAAAGAGAATAAATACCGTTGGATACATATTTGATATATCCTCCTCTTACCGAAAACGCATGAGAATCAATAACGCAGTCCGAAGGACGCTCCTTGAATCTGTCACCTACCATGTTGGATAATTTCATTACTTTTTCCTCCTGAAATCATTTGAATAAAATTTATGATTTACTATTTTTACCTAAACAAAAAGTTTAAGTTAGTTTACATAACAAAAGTCCCTCAACTCCCGATACAGGAATTAAGGGACCGACAAACAAATCTATGTACCGTCGGCGGTACCACCCTTATTAGCCAAAGCTCGCTCTTAAGTATGAATTTAACGCTCCAAGACGGGTTCGGAAATCGTATGTAATGGCTCGCAGCATCCGCCATCTCTCTGTAACACCGTAAAACCTACTATTTCTTATCATTGCTGAATTTAATGTTAGACCAGAATACCCGTAAAGTCAACCTTATATATAATGCAAAATACCCGACAATTTACACCTGATTCATATCTGTCTTTTCCAAAATCCCAATTATAAAATCCGTTTCAGGTTTTAATCAGAAAATAGATTTTTACAATTTTCATTCAGACTCCCAATCAAACTTGCCACATTATTATGTCAAGACCAAAAACATGTAACCGGACCTTCCAAATCAAAATCCTGTTTCATGCGGTCGAAGATTACCGGATCAAATATTCTCACCTGAAATAGTCTTTTAATAAATTTACGAAAATCAAAAAACTGTAAAAATATGTTCAGAGTTCTTTTGGGATTTTCTCTCTCCCGGCCAGCCTGAGATTTCCTTTTTCGATTTCATGATCTCTTTGTGACAGGAATCTCATTTTCAGATTTATTTTCGTACTCCTCCTGTGTTTTTTCTTCTCCAGCCGAAGTTTTGGGGGTTATACAGCTCATAAACAAATATTAAATCATAGTTTAACTTTTTAAATCTTTGTCATATATAAGCCGTTTATCTCAATTTGATTATTTGAAATTCACACTTCAAACTGAAAAAAGGCATTTTTGCCAAATTTCACTTATATAATCACGTTTTAACAGCGAAATCCATAATATTTGAAACATTTTTGACCAATTTTCCGACTCCGGAAAAGTCAAATCTCATTCATTTCTCAAACTTTTCAAAACAGAAACAATCTCATATGTCTCAGTTTTTCAAACTGTAAAAAAATTTTAAAAGGCAGAAAGTTTTTTGTCTTTCTGCCTTTGCTAAATTCAGCCTTTCTGCCGGGGAAATTTTTCGCGGTCGGAATTTTCCTGCCTTTTTCTTTCGAGACATTAATTTTTACAATCCCTCAAAAGAACCGTCATGAAGTTTTCAATTTTTATTACAAAAATATTTTTTACAATTTTATAAAAATCGATTTCATTTCTTATTTTAACAAAAACTTACTTTTTCCGACCGGCATTTTTTCCATTATTTGGAGATAAGATAAACATCGTCAGGAGTAATTCTGCCCTCCTTGGTAAAGATTATCCAGTCTGTAACATCGTCGTAGGAATACTCGCCTGTATCACCCGGTTTAATTCCGGAAACGTAATAAGGTTCCTGAGTAAGTTCTCCGATTATTTTGCCGTCCCTAAATCCTTTGACTTCAAACCAAATATGTTCTCTTGGCATGTCTTCCTGATATTCGGGATCTGTTTTTAAGCCTATCTTGGCAATACATTCACAGTCGAGATTCTCGAAAGCAAACACAAGATAGCTTATTCTTTCTCTTGCAAGTGCGCTCATTCTCTCCGTTTCCGGAGTACTTATCAGGAACATGGGGTTATCGGCAAGTCTCCGGCCATAATCCTGAATCTTTGTATATATTTTCATATCGGCATCGTCAGGGCTCTCATATGCCATCAAAACGTAATAATCTTCCCCATGATACTCATCTCTGTCATTCTTGTTTCCGAATTTCACGCCGGGATAGAAGTTCAGTGCTTCTTTCCACTCAACAGCGGTTGTCACAAGAGCATCTCCGTCCTGTAATCTCGCATTCATTACCGGCTCTCCGGGTTCAATGCTTTCTTCACTCTCAAGCATTCTGTATGCCATGGTCTCAATTACGTGATAATGCTCATTATACGTATCTTTGCTCGAATCAAGAATTTCGATTTCATAAAGACCGCATCTTTTCAGGCCATGCGAATGAAGCCATACTTCATCGGTTCCTTCGTCATTTATCGCCTGTACGGTAAACAGATATCTCGGCGAAGGCATAACTTTCGATTCGGCGGCAAGCCTGAGCCATTTGCCTGAAATAAGTTTTTCCGAAGGAATATCCATAACAGCCACCACACTCGGAACCATTATGCTGATAATACGTATCTGATCGTAAAAACAGATTCTCGCATCACCGTTATATATCATATTCACGCCCAAACCTATCCTTGATTTTTGAATAGTTTCTACATCCTTTGGCGAAAACTGATGATCGATCCGAATAAATCCCGGGATTTCAACCTTTTCGAGCGATAACCATATGGTATAAAGCCTTTCATCTATGGTAAGTTTAATCTCATATCTCTCATATTTATCCAGTTCAAACGAAAGAACCTTTGTATGTTCGTTTGCCTTAAGGTTATCTTCAAAGGCTTCGGGATACTCAATATCCTCCTGATTTCTCGGTATTACAATCATCAATGAATCTTCCTGCATATGTCTCTCCTTTTTTAATATTTTAACAACTTTATATTTTTAAAAAGCCCATTATGGTTTTGATTGATTTTTATTCCATTAGGGTTATAAACTGTAGATGTTTTTTCATTCCTTCAGTTTTTAACCGGCATGTCCATAAATATATTATATCGTTTTTTCACCTGCATCAGGAAAAAATTTTTTGAGTTGTTTGATTATTTTCTCTCTCGATTCTTTCGGATCTTCCTTATAGGCTTTTGTGACATGTTTATATCCGAAAATCTGCTCGGGTTTTGCATATATTGCAACATCCCATCCATACTCTTCGCCTTTTTTATTTCTTTTCCTTTGGAAGTCTCTCATGCAAAGATAGGTCTTCATCTGAAGATCCGTTATGGTTCCTTCAAAATTCTTTTCTCCGCCTTTTCCGAATCCGGCTTTTTCCCTGATCTCATACGAAAACATGGCAGAATCGTCATCAAACAGATCCATAATTTTCTTCTGCCTCATGCTTGCTTTTCCGTCATCCCAAAGCGAATCAAAATCATACCCGTCGCGCCTCATGTTCGCAAAATAAGGAAACCATTTCCTGCTGATAAATCCGGCTTTTCTGCCAAAAAACTTTCCATAAGCTATTTTGCCTTCAGCCGCAATGATCGTTCTCCATATCCATGGATCCTTCTCGGGATCGCCGCACCACCAGCATTCAGGCGCAGTATGTTCTTCAACCGAAAAGCCTTCCACATTATTTTCAAAAAGAGGCAGAAATCCTATTTTCTCTATGTACTCAATAAGCGTTTCAACATCGTGAAAACACGAGGGATCGTCCCATTCAACGCCATGCATTATCCATTGTCCGTTTATTTCTTCCATTCTCGTTCTCCCTTTTGGAACTCAAAAACACTGAAATATTTATTCAAAAACCCCAATCAAAAAATCAGATTGGGGTTCTCTGGAACTGTTTTCTTCTTAACTTTAAGATTATTTAAGAACCGTATTAACTACATTCTTAATGTCTTCTTTACTAACATCAACTTTGCTTGTTTTTTCATTAATCTTATCGATTACATTATCTGCCACCTTGGTGCCCAACGCCTTGTTAACGACGTTTTTCACATCTTCCTTGTCAACATTTTTGATTATATTTTCTGCTTCTTTTTTTATATCCATAATTCATTCCTTTCACAATTAATTATTTGATTTCATTACATATAAATTATTATAACATCCCTCTTGGCTTTTTACTATATTTTGATTTTAAGCACCGGTGAAAGCAAAACGGTTTCGGGCATATCCCGAAACCGTTTCATATTTCTTTAATGATATTTAGCTTTGGTATTAATAACCACCGGTCCTGATTCCGTACTTCTTGCAAAGATTGTTAAATTCAGTTGAATTTATAAATCCTCCGAGTACGTAATCTCTGCTCTTTCCGTTCTTGAGTTCTCTCATCCAGGAGTCATATCCTGCCTTGTCAGGCTCTCTGTCAAAGAATGCCAAATATAACTTATTTAAGTATTCTTCATCTGACATTTTCTTACTCTGGAATTCCTGA
>JAIKXN010000095.1 GCA_024684055.1 Lachnospiraceae bacterium
TTATTTTCTCTTGTTAATGCTTCCCTTCCACTTTTTCTTAATATTTTTTTTATCATTAGTTTGAATTCTGTCTAATAATATAATCAACTCATCAATCTTATTATTCTGTAATTCTATTAAACTTTCAAGATTATGAACATACGATTCAAGATTCTTAATATTATCGGCATTTGTTTCTATACGCTTGTCTTGTTTTTTATCCTTTAAATCACCTTCGTTAAGTCTTTTATCATGTTCTAAATCCTTTTGCTTTTGGTTTTCTAATGTCCTATCTTGTTCCTGATCCTTCTTTTCTCCTTCTTTTATTTTTCTATCATGTTCTAAATCCTTTTGTTGTTGTTCGCGCAAGGATTTATCATGTTCCTTATCTTTCTTTATACCTGCAGCTATTTTTTCACCATACTCACTTATTCTTTCATTTTGTTCGTTTACAAGCTTTTCGCTTTCGATACTTCTATCATTAACTTTTTTTACTTGATTAGCAACGAATTTAATCTTTTTTTCATGCTCGCCAAGTTGATATTCTTGTTCAGAAAGGATATCCTCTTGAGCAGATATTTTCTCATCCTGTTCTTTTAATAAATCAAATGCTCTCTGCTGTTTTTCTGCAAAATCCTCTTGTGCATTTAATTCCATTAATACTCTATTTAATTCTTCTTCTGCAAGAGTGTCTAATTCTTCAACAGAAGCATTTTCCAATAATCCTCTTACCTCACGAATCACACATCTTGTAGCCGCTCTTGTACCTACCCCTAAATTGAATAATAATTTGGTCATTTTGGCCAATTCTTGTTGGTATTCAAATGAAGCTTGATTAGCTTCTGCTAAGGAACTCATTGCTGTAGAAGTACCTTTAACTGCCTCTTGAACATCTTCAATTGCTTGTTTTTTGTTATACCACTTGACAGCCTGCATACCATCAACTGCTTTCTTAGCATCATTAGCCGCTTTTGTGGCCTTTTGACTTTTCTCTTTAACAATTTGAAGATTATCCCAAGTATTTTTTACTACATTAGGAATATCTTTAACGGTATAAGCTTTGTCATCAACATATATTAGTTCATTTCCCATTCGTCCTACCCCCACTTCATCGTATCACTAAGTTTTTTTCTCAATCTAGGATTCTTTTTGTCTATTAGTGCAATTGATTCTCTCATACTTTTTACAGAATCGCTCATTTCACTGCAATAATCAATATAATCTTTTGCTGCTTTTTCGGCATACCTCCATGCATCCAAAATTGCTTCACCAGTATCTTCAGCAGCCTCCCACATTTCAGCTTCTTTATACAAAACAATGACATTCATTAGTTTTAGTTGATTTGAATTCAATTGCATACGTTCATTTCGCTTTTGTGAACGTCTAATACCCATTCCTACATCAGTGCCACATGCTATCACAAATCTTCCTAATCCTACGAAATTAACGTTCAGCATCATATTCGTAGCAAAAACCGCAGCTGCTCCAGGACCAGTCTCCACTGCACCCGCAGATTTAACTGCTGATTCGATTGCAGCATGCGCCAAATCAATTGCTTCCATCGTGCCCGTAGAAATAGTAAGCATTCTTACAACTGTTCTATTTTTAGCTGGCGCTATTTTTCTCCAATCTAATTCCTTAAACTCTCCAAAGGTTTTGGGTTTCTTTTCCTTTATTTCGTTAACTAATCTTCTTATGAAATAAAAGCCTCTAACAACACATTCATTAATAATAACTGGAATCGCCTGTTTTCCCAACTGCATTAATGTTCCTATTTCCGTTCTTAAATCAAATTTAATAGGATTCTTCGCATCTCCAAGTAGCGTTCCGTTAAATAGTTTCGAAATCCATACCGAAAACTCTTTAAATCCATTTTCGTTAGTCTTTTGGAAAATAGGTAATGCCGATACTTCTTTTAGCAAGGATACTATCGGTCCCGGTAACCCTGTCCCCATTTTTCCCATAGTTCTTGATGATGAAGAACCAGCCATATCGCTTATCATATGGAAAAACCACCAGATTACACCAAAAAGAATCTTATGAGGTAAGTCCTTACCAATTAATAATTTTTCAACATCATTTACTGGTTCCCATTTGAAAAAGCCTGCTGTATCTGTTCCGTAAACATTCCCTGTAAATTGTGTCAACATTGAAAAAAACAATCCAACAATTGTAGGATGATGTGAAAAATCTCTTAAATGATGTTGTAACCCGCCACCGAATCCTGCTGTGTTTTTGTCAGCAGCAATAGGAAATTTCTCTTCTAAGAACTTAATAGCTCCTGCAGTATCTTTGCCTTTATATCCTTGCATTTTTGCGGTCGCTTCAACTATTTTATCCGCTGTTTTATTTCCCCATTGATTTGCCACCTCAAAAGAGAATTCCCCAACAAAAAATATATCAATCGCCCCTGCGATTACTCCGCTTCCAACTGCAACTGCATAATCCAAACCATCCGCGTGATTTGTTAAGAGATCTATTTCTCTATTAAGTTTATCTATTTTTTGCTGATTTTCTTCCATCAAAGCAGTAATATCATCTATATCACTACTGTATTTTGATACTTTTTTTAAGTCCCTTTCTATTGGTTCTACAGAATACTCAACAACAAAATCTTCATCTTCAAGTCTCAATTCAGCGAGATTACCCATAAATACATACTCCTTTCCGCTGTTTCCCCATATATATTTGTATCGGCAAACAAATAATATATTTTAAACTATTTCGGTAACTTATCACCTAATTTATATTAGTTATTTATAGTCATTACAGAAATCCGTAATTATTTAAATTCATTTATCCTTCTTATCAAACTACCAAATAATATAATTTATGGTTGTCCCATAAAATGCCCTCAGCCGATAAGAATCTAAGCATGAAAAAAAGCCCTTTATAAAAAGGACTATTTTTTCAAAATCTCGTGTAAAATCCGTGTAAAAACGGATGGTGACCGTTCAAACCTCCTATTTGCAGTACTTTTAGAGCCCCTGTCCACATTCGATTCCCATCACCTGCTCTTTTTTATTGCCCCGAAAAGCCCTATCTAAAGGCATTTCGGGTTTTTTGATTTTTGTAACACACTGTGTTCACCTGTGTTCACACTCTTATTCCGAAAACAAAAAGCCATTAAACTTCGCTTTAGCGGCCAAACACCAAATTTGCTTCTTCATCAGAGAATCGCTTCATCTGTCTTCTGTCATAGTACCTTGTCATCCCTAAGCTCGAATGTCCCATTGCGCTTTGAATTGCTTTTTCGTCGACGTTAAGGTCGTACATTCTGCTACACTGGTAAAAACGAATCTTGTGAGAAGAAAGATAAGGAACACCACACTCTTCACAGTATTTTTTTAAATGATAATTGAAATTGTTTTCAGTAATTGGATTCTCGCCGGCTGAATTAAGAACATAAAACTGCTCACCGGTAATCTGCTGTAATTCTTTAAGAACCTCAACAGCATAATCACTAAGATCTAGAATTCGCTTTCCTGCTTTTGAATGTGCTTTCATATAATCCACTCTTGTAAGCTTGCGATTAACTTCATCCGTTTGAATCGTAACCATCGAATGAGTTAACGAAACCTCTTTAGTCTGAAAATTCACATCTTCCCAAGCAATCGCAGTCAATTCTCCGATTCTTGCCGGAAGACAAAATGCCAAACGTACAGCAAGAGTATAAACTGTCTGTTCGTCTAATCCTTCAAGATATGTTAAGAGCTTATCCCTTTGTTCAAACGAAAAAACTTTTTCACTGTTGTCAACACGCTTACACTTTCTAGAGATATCCGAAGTATCTATTTCTCTGGGATTAATTGCGTTAATCCCGTCAAACATAGAAACATACTTAAACGCTCCATGTATACAGGATTTGATATTACCGAAGCATCGGGATGTCATTTTTCCGTTTCCGACCATTCTT
>JAIKXN010000039.1 GCA_024684055.1 Lachnospiraceae bacterium
AAGATTGTCTTTATGCTTCTGTGCATAAGCATCAAGAAGCGCAGTAAATCTTTCCGTGAAAGAAGCCATGTCAAACTTTGCCTCATCATCAAGTTTGTGATAAGGAATTCCGTATCCGCCGCCGAAATCGATGTACTCGAGACTGTCGAACTTCTCCGCGATCCTTAAGAAGTTTTCTACTGCCTGAAGGAAAGGTTCGGGATCAAGATACTGTGAACCTACATGCTGGTTGATCTCAGCGATCGTGAGGTTGTGCTTCTTAGCTATTTCAAAGATCTTGTCTACGTCTTCTTCTGCAACACCGAATTTGGTCTTTTTACCGGCTGTAACTACTTTTTCATGATGTCCTGCACCAACACCGGGGTTGATTCTTACGGAGCATTTTCCGCCGGGATTAAGAGTTCCGAAAAGATCGAGCTGATTGAGGCTGTCGAGACTTACCATGATGTTATTGTCGATTGCAAACTGAAGCTCGGATTTATCCACGTTGTTGGGAACAAAGAAAATTCTGTCCGAAGGAAAACCGGCCTTGATGAGAAGTCTCATTTCGCCTTCCGACATTGCATCTGCGTTAAGTCCTTCCTCAAGTGCCATCTTAAGAATTGCGAGGTTGCTGTTTGCCTTCATGGAGTAGTTTGCGCGGTAAGGATATTTTGTGATAACATTTGCAACCGCTCTCATGTGCTCTCTGATATTTTCTTCGTTGTATACATATACGGGTGTTCCGTATTTTTGGGCTATTTCTTCGGGGTTGATCCCTTTAAAAAAGTTGCTTTCTTCGATGTAGGATTTCATACTTGTTCTCTCTTTCGTGTGTGATCGGAATTTTCATTCCGCGCTTTTTACGAGTTATATTTTATTGCAGAGTAATGCGTCCTGCAAGAATATAATTATAGCACACCTTTTCAATTTACTCTAATTCTTCCGTATTTTCGTTTCTTTTGTACACTTCGCAGACCGTGTTTCCGTAGGAAACGATCTTTTTTACTGACCTGAAATCATGCTTGATCCTCTCGAATTCGTCCTTACTGTACATGAATGCGTAGGTCCTGTTTATTATAAGATAATCCGCGTTTTCGTAGTCATCCGTAAGCATTATTTTCCTGTTTTCTTCTTTTGTGAGAAGTTCGAGATTTCTTTCAATTCCCCAGCGCGTCGGGTTGTTTAGCGTTGCGACCGTTACGTTGCCGGACTCGTTGTTGACAATGTATTTTTCAACCTCATAGATCGAAACATCCCAGTAGTCCAGTTCGAAACGCTCTTCCACGTTCTTTCCCGCAAGGAAGTTATAGTAGGAATGCTCTCTGGTGAAGTTGTCAGCAATTCCGACTCCGACGATCAGAAAATACACGCATGCCATTATGACGGGAATCATCTGCTTTTTCTTGAAAAATCCCCTGAAAAAATACAATCCGTACACCATCAAAACGGTAAGCGAGGCATATGTAAAATAAAAATGTCTCCAGCCGTTGTAAAGATGTGTTCCCGAAATGACCGCAAACGCCATCGGGACAAGTCCGCAGATTGAAAGCACGATTATTTCTGCTGCCCTGCCTCTTTCGTCAGCGTCTTTTATCTTTGTAATTATTTTTACTCCTACGCCGGCAAAACCAAGGGCTGCCATCAGCAAAAATCCGACGGGTGTCGTGATGACAATCATCCTTAAAAGATACTTGTGCGGCGTGCCGGTTACCTTGTGCAGAAGCATTATTCCGTTGTAAAGAACAAAATCATTCCATCGGCTGTAATCAAGCGCATATTTTATAAGATACAGGAAAAATGCAACGATTCCGCCAAAGCATGCGGGTGTGAGCAGCACAAAGAAAAAGGCCCACAGGGCGATGCACGAGAACATTTTTATCAGAACTTTTTTGTCGAATTTTTTGTTTACGATAAGGCGCACGAGCGCATAAATCCCCATTACTCCGAAGGGCCATGCGCCGACAATTTTGATATTCATCGCAATCGCACCGCAGAGCGCAAACATGACGGTGTTAAGCCAGTTCGCCTTTTTTGACAGCCTGTGTCCGAAATAAAAAATCATCAGGAATGCCGACAAAAGCACCATGTCCTTGTTGTTGTAATGGCTTTGCGCAAATATTCGCGGCGACAGCCAGAAAAATCCGATTGAAGCCATTGCGAGGAATTTATCGTCAAAGATGTCCTTTATCAGAAAATAAAGGCATACCATCCCCAGAAAAACAAGAAAAAACGTATACGCATGCCAGATAAGGCTTCCTGTTCTCATGTCGCTTTTTTCCACTTCCCAAATGAAAAACAAAGGGTAGTACAAAGCAACGCCGTGATCTCTGTCGACTGCGTCTTTTATGGGGATTATTTCGTTTTCCGCAAAGTCTGCTGCCAGGGAACTTCCCGGCGCAACATGCAGAACATATTCGTAAATATTGGAATATAAAATTCCTTTTTCAATCTGTTCGTCAAGGTATTTCCCGTATGAAAATGAGGTGGTAATACCTATGAAAAATACTATCAGCAAAAATAAAATATCGGTAAAATACTTTTTTTCTTTTAAAGTTGAAAATCTGTTTTTGCTGTCTTTGTCTTCTTTTAAAGCAGCAATTTTATTTTTGCTTTCTTTAGTTTCTTTTAAATTTGCTGAATTCTTATTGCTTTCATTTAAAGTTGCAAGTTTCTTCTCAGTCATATTATCAAGTCTGTCCTTTTTTAACTTTGCAACCCATACACCCTCGAATCGAGCCTGAGGGAGTCACCCAACCATTATTTTTTATTTAAAAAGCTTTTGTTTTCGCTCTATCATTTCATCGATTTTTGAAAGATACAAATCGATGTCTTTCACATTGTCGCATCTTTCTATCAGTCCGTTATTATGGACACATTTGGATACGCTGCCGGCGCCGATGGCAACTATCGACTGAATCTCTTCCATTATAAGAATGTTGTAAAGACCTTCCTTGCCGGGTACGGAATAGCCCGTGTTTTCAAGGTTTCCGGCCATCTGCTTCTGGCGGTAGAGATAGTAAGGTTTAAGGCCGAGCTTCTTAGCGCCTTCGGCACAAATCGACATTGCTTTTTCGTAATCCATCGTGATTTCGAGTTCATTTTCGTCGAGCCATTTTTTGAGTCTGGAGGCTCTCTTTATGGCGAGCGAATGAACCGTAAGCGAATCCGGTGCGAGTTTTACGAGTTCGTCAATTGTATGTTTTACATCTTCCGTATTTTCACCCGGAAGACCGATGATTATGTCCGAATTGATATTGTCGAATCCGGCTTCTCTTACCATTTTAAAGGCATTTACGAACTGCTCGACTGTGTGATGTCTTCCGATGAGTTTAAGCGTTTCATCGCTCATCGTCTGCGGATTTACCGAGATTCTCGTGATCGGATATTTCTTTATCACCTCGAGTTTTTCTTCGGTAATGCTGTCCGCTCTTCCGGCTTCAATCGTGAATTCCCTGACGTTTTCCCAGGGAAGAATTGTCGTTATATACCCCAAAAGTTCGTCGAGTTCTTCGGGATTTAAGGTCGTCGGAGTTCCGCCGCCGATATAAACCGTGTCAAGGTACCTGTCCGACATATTGGACGCAGTCCATTCGAGTTCCTTCTTCACCGCAAGCAGATAATCCTTGATTTTATCCTTGTATTTGAAGATCGGATTGGACGTAAACGAGCAGTAAAGACAAGTGGACGGGCAGAACGGAATGCCAACATAAACGCTGTATCCGTCGGTGCCGTGCACTCTCGACATAATGTCCATTTCGCGAATTGCGATGTCGATTCCGAGATCGAGTTTCTCGCCGCGAAGGCGTCTTTCTTTGTATGCTCGCTCAGTAACTTTATTTATGATTTCTTCTGTAACCGAATCTGCGATGCTGCCGGTGTTTCCGGAGTTCGCAGCACTGTCAGAAGCAACATTTTTATCTTTGTTTTCAGGTTTTTCAACGCCTGAGGCATCACTGCCGGCGCTTGCTGTTTCAGGGTTTTCAGCACCTGAGGCATCACTGCCAACGTCTGCTGATTCAGGGTTTTCAGCACCTGAGGCATCACTGCCAACGCCTGCTGTTTCAGGGTTTTCAGCACCTGAGGCATCACTGCCAACGCCTGCTGTTTCAGGGTTTTCGGGACATTCTGCATTTCCGGATTTGCTTTCTTCCAAACTTTCTTCAAGCATTGTTCTTATAAGTTTCGTAGGTCTGATGCCTGTCAAATTTCCCCAGGGAAGTTCTTTTCCCGTGGCATTTGAGAGGAAATCGTAAAGTCTTCTTCCGAATTCTTTTTTGGCATCGTCTTTCGATTCGGACGCGATTTCAAATTCGTCCTCTGCCTTTGTTTCCTCGAAATCTATTGAGATTTTTACCCTGTTTCCGTATTCGTCTATGCGGAAATACCCGTCGATATTTTCTTCGTCATCCGCACCCGTTACCGCTTCGACACCCGGGAAAAACGATGTGAGAAGAGCGTAAACATCATATTCTCTCTCGCTCTTATTTATTTGTATTTTGATTCTTTTCATCGCGGTCCTCTTTCGTTTTTACCGGTTTCACGGTTTGCGGATGTCCGTCTTTTCTGCTGAAGGTTCTGATTTTGCGCTTTTTTTACTGCAAATAATTGTAATCTTTTCTGCTTCCTTTAGTTTTACTATATCTGACTGCAGATTAGTACATTTTTAGCTAATGGATTCGATTACCCAGTCTGCATCTTCCATTTTGTAAGCATTGTCGCATGCAGGGCATTTTTTATGCTTGTATGCATTGAAGCTTGTGCCGCAGGAAGGGCACATGAATTTCGAAATAGCGAAGTCGAGGGAATTTTTCTTTGAAAGATTTTTCTTCATATTAATATTGAAGATTCTCTGGTTCTCTTTCGCTTTTCCGTTTTTCTCCGACAGTACTTCAGTATATATATTTGCGTTGACATATGCAACATCATCTTTAACTTCCACGCTCTTAAATTCAATCGCGCCTCTGAAGAAAATGTCCACGATATCCTTCATTTCTTCAGGAAGCTGACCGCCTTCGTAGAAGGGAAGTTCTTCGGGATTTTCGCTGAAAATGGCGGATTTTACCTTTGCAACGGTCTGACCCATGAAATACTGGGGCATGAAATCAACACCGTATTTTTTGAGTTCCTCTTCGAACATTTTATGTGTTGAAAAAGTTGCAAGAAGCGGTGCCGACTTTGCGCCCTCAATAAGAAGTTTCGCAACAAGTATTCCCGATGAGAAAATTAATCCGACAAACGGTGCCGCACAAATCGACTGAACTGCCAAACTGATGCCGCCGAGCATTAACTGGCCTGCTGTTTCGGAGGAAATAACTTTAAGAATAGCAAGGACGATTCCGATTAAAACAGCGGCTCCGGTTATTATAACAGGGAGTCCAATAAGCATTGCGGCGGCTGCAATTGCACTTGTAATGATGTAAAACTTTATCATTTCCTTCTTGTCTTTGGAAGGATCGTAAACAAGGTTGTAACCCGTTACCTTCGGATAAAGTTCATCCATTTTGAAAGAAGTGCCGCAGTAAGGGCAGCCTTCGGTAAGAGCCTTTATTTTCTCGGGATTGCCGCAGTTCGGGCAGACATAAACTTCATCTTCCATGTTCTGGCCGTTGATGTAATTGATAACCAGCGCCCAGACGGAAACATTCTGTTTCTTTTTGTTAATGACTTTGCCGTTTTTCTTAAGGATGCGTTTGTACAGGTTTGAACTCGACCACATCTTTGCGAAATAATGCTCGTCTCTTGCTTCCCAGCCCTGTTCTCTGCCTTCGGGATTAAGTCCTCTGCCGGTAAAATCATAGTCAAGCACGAGCCCCTTTTTCATAAGACGCTCTTTCTGAATATCTGTATAAATCTGCATTTCTCTGTCGCATGAAGTAAGCTTTCTTTCTGTGCTTAAAGCATCCGACAATTCTTCAAGGAATTTCTGAATTATGTTTCCCATAGCAAACCCTCCTTTGTCTTCTGTGAAAAAACAAATGTTCCGATTATAGAGTAAAATTTTTTCGCTATATTATAAATATGTTTCTACATATATTAAATGCATGTATTTTTCTTGCGGAGTAAATTATTTTGCTGAACTGTTTTTCTGGATTGGGATTTCCCGCTGTTTTGGGGCAGTGAATATATATTCGCATGGCTTTTCTTTCGGAAAATAAGCTGATTATTTTGCTGAAGTGCTTTTACGGATTGGAATTTTCTGCTGTTTTTGCAGTAAATAAGTTTTTACATTACTTATCTTTTTAGAAGAGCTGATTATTATTTTGAACTGCTTTCCTGTTTACGAGGGAGTCTCTTCACAAGCTCGTCGAAAGTCGATGTTATCGCGCCTTCCGGACACTCGCTCTTACACTTTCCGCATCGGATGCATTCCGTGGAATTCGGCTTTTCCCAGACCTTTATATCCATGTCGCAGACCTTCTGACATTTGCCGCATTTAACGCATCTTTCCTCAATAATCCTGAATCTGTAAACGGAACCCGGATTGAAAAGCCCGTAAATCGCGCCGAGCGGGCAGATATATTTGCAAAACGGTCTGTAAACGACGACTGATGTAATCACACATATAGCAAGAATTGCGATTTTCGTCCAGAAGCGCCAGCCGATTGCGCTTTGAAGCTGGGCATTGGCACTAACGAGAGGTATGCCGCCAAGCAGCGTTCCCGAAGGACAGATATATTCGCAAAACCATGGCTGCCCCATTCCGACAATGTTGACGACTGTCATCGGAAGGACTATTACGAAAACGATTAAAATCACGTATTTAAGGTATTTAAGGAATCTGTGGCCAAAAAGATTTTTGAACTTTTTCGGGAAAGGGATTTTGTATAAAAGATCCTGAAGAAATCCGAACGGGCATAACCAGCCGCATACAAGTCGTCCGAGAAGAACGCCGAAAAGACCGATCATTCCGAGAACGTAAAGAGAAAATTTGTACTTGCCGCTATCGAGAATTGCCTGAAGAGAGCCTATCGGACATGAGAAAAGTGCGCCCGGACACGAGTAGCAGTTAAGCCCCGGAACGCAGATATTTTTAAGTTTTCCCCTGTAGATTTTACCGCTCATCCAGCCTTTAACATAGCCGTTTGTCAGTGCAAAGAACGCTGTCTGAACGATGAGACGGATAATTTGTTTTATTTTTTTCATCCGTTTGTCCGAATCGATTTATTTTTCATTCCCGATTTTGAAAGAATTACATTGCCTTTTTCGCATGCCTTTAAAGAAACTCTTTTTTGCATGTTCAAATGGATTCATATCGCTGATGTCAGCCTATTCCGATGCATTCAAGGCATATGTTGACAGCCTTTGTAAACATCAAGCGCACCTCATCGGTCTGTGAACCGATAATTACGAATGCCGTAAACAAAAGCAGAAGAAAGACTGTTATGATATTTTTAACGGTTTCTTTTTTCATCATCTTCCTCACCACCTCTATTCTATCATATAAATACCTTATTTTCCATTGTTCCGGGCCTTTCGGCAATCAGCTCGGCTTTCTTTTTTTATCCAAAAACCTTTTCGAATACGATAATTTATATTCTTATTTTCCGAAGAGTTGATTTTTACAGAATTCTTTCCGCTAAAAAAGCACCTTACGTTTCCGAAAGGTGCCTTACTTTTATTTCTTTTTTGCAGGCTTGTAAATCGAAACTCCCTGCTTCAGAATCTTGATATTTACTTCCGTATGACTTCCGCCGTTTTCCCCGTCCAGAGTCCAGGAAACTTCTTCTTCGCTGGTAATGTTGAAATCATTTCCCTTGAAATAGTACATGTACTCGGCGTCCGGTTCGCCTGCAATGATTGATGCGAGAACCGCATTCAAATCAGTCGGATCTTCGGGGTATCTGACAAAAATTCCTTCGAATTTTCCGTCATCGAGCTGCACTTCCTTGAAAAGCGGGCTCTTGAAACCGCCTACCGAGGTCGAATTGCTGACCATTCCGTAGATAAATGAATCTTTTATAACTCTGTCGCCGACGGTAATGGTCATCTCAATCGGCTTGAAATTGCCCATACCAACGGATTTTATGCCTTCGAGCACATATGCCATGTGTCCGAAAACGTTTTTTGCCTCCTGTTTTGTCTCATACGAAACTTCTGTAAGAATTCCGAAAGCAGCTATGTAAACAAAATTGGAATCATTGAAAATTCCCACATCGCATGGAAATTTTTCTCCGTATATGACCGTTTCCGCTGCTTTGACCATATCCGAAGAAATACCGATACTTTTGGCAAAGTCGTTTGTGCTTCCGGCCGGGATATAACCCAGAGGAATGTCTTTTCCAAGAGCAATCATTCCCTTTACGGCCTCGTCAAGCGTCCCATCTCCTCCGGATACAACTATGGTGTCGTAACGCTCTCCCTCAGTGGTTATGGTATTTGTAGCGTCATCCTTCGCCTGAGTGGGATGAACCGTTATTTCATAACCGGCTTTGGCAAAAATATCGATTATTTTAACAAGTTTGTTTTTTATTTTCTCCCTGCCCGAATGAGCATTGTACAAAAATAAAAGTTTTTTCATGTTACCTTAGTTTTCGCCGCTTAAATATTTCTCAATATGGTTAATGGCAGCTTCTTCATCAGCACCGTCAGCTTCTACAGTAACTTTTTCGCCTGCATTAAGACCAAGGCTCATCATGCCCATGATACTCTTGGCATTGACTCTCTTGTTTTCGTCAGTCTGAATGTAAACGCTGCTTTCGTACTGACTTGCAACCTGTACAAGCATCGCAACGGGTCTTGCTTCAAGACCGCCTGCTAATTTGATTTCGATTTTTCTCTCAACCATGCTCTCCTCCTAAACTATGCATCTTTCTCACGATGTTTCTGTGCCAGCTCGCTAATCTTTCTGAGTCTGTGATTGACTCCTGATTTGCCGAGAGGCGGCTTCATTAACTCCCCAAGTTCTTTGAGCCCCACGTCGGGATTTTCAAGTCTTGCCTTCGCTACACTCTGCAATGTTTCCGGAAGATTTGAAATTCCAATACATTCGTTTAAATAGTTGATGTCGTTGATTTGCCTGTATGCTGCATCTATCTGTTTTCCCGTGTTTGCGACTTCGCAATTAACTCTTCTGTTAGTTACGTTGGCTATTTCCCTGAGAATAAGCGAATTCTCATAAGTCATCGTAGCCACGTTCGCCTGTGCCACACGTAAAAAATCGCTGATACCGTTTCCGTCCTTGATATAAGCAACAAAATGGTTCTTTCTCAAACCTGTTTTTGCCTTTATATCAAAGTATGATAATTCCCTTACAATCTGCGCAGCCTGATCTTCGCTGTTGCAGACAAATTCGAGATGCGACCCTTTATCAGGCGCATTCACGGTACCGTATGCTACAAAAACACTCCGAAGAAAAACCCTTTTGCAGCAACTGCTCTTGAGCAGAACCGCAGGTACTATCCCTTTGTGAAAAACAGGATTGCCTTCCGAGTTCAGAATTTTTACAGCCTGTAAAATCTCTCTAACTTCGTCTTCTTTTGTAACAGATATCCCAAAAAAGCCTTTTATCTCAAAGGCGTCAGCAATAATATTAAATGTTTTCTTCAATAAAGTAAAGTATTTTTGTGTAATTCTTTCATTATCGCTGCTGACAATTAGGGAATTATCACTGATTTTTCCATAAGTGGCAATAATGACCGCAATTTCCGCTATTCTGCAGTGTCTCTGCTGCGGAAAATTTTTAAGCATCTCTTCCTTTACTTCCATTGAAAAAGATGTTGTTCCCATTTTAATGTCCTATATCTCTGTGGTTTATGGTTACGCCGTATCTGTCATCGTTTTTAAGCGCCTGGTAAATCTCGTTCGCGAGTGTCACGCTTCTGTGTTTTCCGCCTGTGCATCCGACTCCGATGACAAGCTGGTTCTTGCCTTCTTTGATGTAGTTCGGGATCAGGAAATCCAGAAGGTCTTTGACTTTGTCGAGGAAGATCTTTCCCTCTCCGTTTGCCATAACGTAGTCCTGAACTTCTTTGTCATTACCGGTTTTGTACTTGAGTTCTTCAACATAATAGGGATTCGGAAGGAATCTTACATCGAATACGAGGTCCGCATCCTGAAGGATCCCGTGCTTGAATCCAAACGATGAAATCGTAACCATTAACGATTTGTAGTTTTCGTTTTTAACAAATATATTTTCAAGTTCTTCTCTTAACTCTCTGGTTAAAAGATGTGATGTGTCTATAACGTAATCCGCACCGGCTTTGGTTGTTTCGAGAATCTTTCTCTCTCTTTCGATACCTTCTTCAACCCTTCCGCCAAGTGCAAGAGGGTGGTTTCTTCTGCTTTCCTTGTATCTTTTTAAGATCGTTTTGTTGGATGCATCAAGGAAAAGCATCTCGTAATTATATCCTTTTTCCTTCATTTCCGAGAGTGCCTGGAGAATTTCGTCAAATGACTGGTCGGCTCTTACATCGATTCCGAGAACGACTTTGTCTCTTTCCGAATCGTATAAAAGCTCAGCGAATTTAACGATCAGTTGGACGGGAAGATTGTCAACACAGTAAAACCCCATGTCTTCCATCATCTTCTGCGCCGTCTGTTTTCCTGCACCGCTCATTCCGGTTATAACTACAAATTTCATCTTTCACCCCGTTCGATTCGCTTGAAATCTAATTGTCAAAACTTCCAAGAAAAATCACTTCCGGTTCAAGTGTTACCCCCGACTGATTTTTCACCGTTTCCGTTACATGATCCATTAAGGATTTTATATCTTTTGAACTTGCGTTTCCCGTATTAATAATGAAGCCTTTGTGCTTTTCGGAAACCTGCGCTCCTCCGATCGTGTATCCGCCGAGTCCCGCATCCTCGATAAGTTTTCCGGCAAAATAACCTTCAGGTCTTTTAAAAGTCGAGCCCGCCGAAGGAAATTCAAGCGGCTGCTTTTCTTTTCTTCTTTTATTAAGGTCGAGCATTGTTTCTTTTATTTTTGCCGAATCCGATTTTTCAAGTTTCATCTCGCAGGAAAGTGCCACATATCCTTTTTCTTTCAAGACACTTCTTCTGTAGCCGAATTTCATGTCTTCGTTTAAAATTTCAAGAATGGCGTCTTCGGGATTCTTAGCTCCGTTCTTTAAGGCTTCGACATCGAGTGCCTTAACCTTTGTTACGACCCGGCACATCTCTCCGCCGTACGCTCCGGCATTCATAAAAAGAGCACCTCCGAGCGTTCCGGGAATTCCCGAAGCAAATTCCAGCCCCGAAAGAGATGCGTTCATTGCTGCGTTTGCAAGCTTCGAAAGCGTAACTCCTGCGCCTGCGCCAATAAATTCGCCGTCCGTTTTAACTTCCAGAAATTCACCTTCGAGTTTGATGATCGCGCCTCTGAAACCCGCATCCGATGCGAGTACGTTGCTTCCGTTTCCCAAAAGAAAATAAGGGACTTTTTCATCTTCAACGAATTTTAAAACACACAAAAGCTCGCGGACATCCGATACTGAGATCAAAACATCCGCGGGACCTCCCGTTCTGAAAGAAGTATGATTCTTTAACGGTTCGTCATATTTTATTTTATCTTTGCTGATTATTTCTTCTAATTTACTGATGTTCATTTATCCGAGAATAAGTTTTGCCGCGCCGTAAATTCCTGCATCGTTTCCGAGTGTTGCAAGTTTGAATTCCGTTTCCCTGCAGCCTCTGAATGTTGTTTCTTTGAAATTCTTTACGATGTATTCAAGAAGGATATCGCCTGCCTTGCTTACACCGCCGCCGATAACGAATGCATCGGGGTTGACCACGCATGCGATAACTCCGAGGCCGTTTCCGAGAATGCGTCCGAATTCTTCCGCAACATCAAGCGCAACTTCATCGCCTGTCTTAACTGCATCCCAGACATCCTTGCATGTAAATTCTTTTCCTCTTAAAACGCTTGCCTTGTCGTCTTTTGCAAGTCTTCTGCCGGCAAGTCTTACCACGCCGGTTGCGGAACCGTACTGCTCAAGGCAGCCTTTTTTGCCGCATCCGCAGGTTTCTGTCTCGTGAGGATTCACAAGGATGTGACCGATCTCTCCGCCTGCTCCTTTTGCACCTGCAACGATTTTTCCATCTACAATCACACCGCCGCCGACACCTGTTCCGAGTGTTACCATTACGATGGATTTGAAACCTTTTCCGCCGCCCATCCACATTTCTCCGAGTGCTGCTACGTTGGCATCATTTCCTGTTCTTACAGTAAATCCGCAAAGATCGGATAAAGTTTTGCTCACATTGAAGGTACCCCATCCGAGATTGGGTGCTCCGTAAATATTTCCTTCTGAATCGATGGGTCCGGGTGCTCCGATACCTACACCGATAACATCATATGTTGCAATATTCTTTTCGCTGACTTTACTCTTGATGCTTGCAGCGATGTCGGGTAAAATCTGTGCACCGTTATTATCTTTTACGGTAACGATCTCCCATTTGTCGAGCACTTCCCCGCTCTCATTGAATAATCCCATCTTGACAGTTGTTCCGCCAAGATCCACTCCAAAAACGTATTTCATGTCATTTCTCCCTGTATATTTTTAGAAATTATCTTCGTCGTCTTCCTCTCTCTTCTTTGCAAGGTTGCTCTGTACTCTGTTGTAAAGAACAACTGCCGCGTTGTAACCCATCTTCTTCTGACGGTGGTTAACTGCTGCCGTCTCGCAGATGATGGCAAGGTTACGGCCGGGACGAATGGGAATGTTGTGGCAGACCACTCTGTTGCCAAGGTATTCCGTGTATTCTTCCTCAAGACCGAGTCTGTCGTATTCCGTATCCTTGTTCCACTCAGCAAGCTTGATCACAAGGTCGATCGACTGAGTCTCTTTTACGCTCGATACACCGAAAAGCGTCTTAACATCCACGATTCCTATTCCTCGAAGTTCAATGAAATGCTTCGTGGTTTCGGGTGCGGTTCCGATAAGTGTATCTTCGCTGACTTTTCTTATTTCGACAACATCATCGGTAACGAGACGATGTCCTCTCTTGATAAGTTCAAGAGCTGCCTCGGATTTACCGATACCCGACTCACCTACGATCAAAACACCTTCGCCGTAAACATCGACCAGAACGCCGTGCACGGAAATGCAGGGTGCGAGTTTTACGTTGAGCCATCTGATAAGCTCAGCCATGAATGCGGATGTTGTCTTCTTTGTGCTTAAAAGAGGTACATTGTTTTCTTTTGCTTTCTGCATGAAAAGTTCATCGGGAATTAAGTCCCTGCAGAAAACTATACAGGGAATCGGGAAACTTAAGAGTTTGGTGTAAATCTCCTCTTTTCTTTCTTCCGAAAGTTCCATCATGTATTTGTATTCAACGAAACCGATGACCTGAAGTCTTGTGGCTTCATAATGCTCGAAGAATCCGGCGAGCTGAAGCGCGGGACGGTTGATATCGGGCTGTTTGATCTTTATTCCCGTAATGTCGATTTCGGGAGTAAGAGATTCAAGTTTCATTTTTTCAATAATTTTCGTTAAACTTACACTTGCCATAATGACCTCTTTCCGACCTTTCATCGTTTGGATGAAGCGTCTTTGTACGTTTAATAAAAAGCTTTTCCATGCCTTTGCCGTTTCGAAAAACCGCATCAGCCCATAGTAAATTTATTATATACCATATTTATTTTTTATGCGACTGATTTTATTATTGGGAAAAGATTGTTGCGAGGCTTTTTGAATGCTTCGGTTTTGCCCATTTCCCAATAAATAAAATTACAGATAGCATTACTGCTGATTTCCTAATTTCGTCTGCTTCTGATTTGTCTTTTTTTATCAGTTTTTTCAGATATTCCGCTAGTTATATTTATTTTTCTTCTGTATTTTTTTCTTTTCTTTTTTCTTTTCTAAAGAAATTGTAGATTTCCTCAGCCACGTTAACAGGTATTCCCTCAACCTTCGAAATCTCTTCAACACTTGCTGCTTTAAGCTCGTCGATCGATTTGAAATACTTCATCAGCGCCCTTCTTCGTTTATCGCCGATTCCGGGAATGTCATCGAGTATTGAGTGCACCTGCGCTTTGGTTCGAAGCGACCTGTGATATTCGATTGCAAATCTGTGAACTTCATCCTGAACTCTCGTCACGAATTTAAAGCATTCGGAATGCGTGTCTATCGGAATTTCGCGGTCCTTAAAAAGCAGTCCTCTGGTCCTGTGCCTGTCGTCTTTTACCATTCCGCAAACCGGAACATCGATACCGAGTTCGCTTAAAACTTTCTCGGCCACGTGAACCTGTCCGCGTCCGCCGTCCATTAAAATAAGGTCCGGGAAGATGGCGAAACTCGTGGTATTGTCGCCTTCGATTTCATTTATTCCGTGAGTAAATCGTCTGTTTAAAACCTCATACATTGAAGCATAATCATCCGGGCCTTCGACCGTTTTTAATCTGAACTTTCTGTAATCGCTCTTTTTAGGTCTGCCGTTTTCGTATACAACCATCGAACCGACGCTGTTGAATCCCTGCGTGTTTGATATGTCGTATGATTCGATTCTGTCCGCTTTCACGATATCAAGAAGCGAGGCAAGTTCTTCCGTAGCGCCTTTTGTTCTGGCTTCCTCGAGTTTATGTTTTTCCTCGTCTCTCTTTAAAAGCATGAGCGCATTCGAATGAGCGAGTTCAAGCATTTTTTCTTTCTGCCCTTTTACGGGAGATTTGATGGAAACCTTGCCTCCGATTTTTTCGCTAAGCCACTTTTCCAAAAGTTCGCCCTCTTCGAGCTGAACCGGGATAAAGATTTCCTTCGGAATAAAAGGTGTGCCTGCATAATACTGCTTGATGAAGCTTTCGATGTTTTCCTCGTCGGTATTTTCGGTTGCGCCTTTCATGTAGAAATGCTCTCTTCCGATAAGTTTGCCTTCTCGTACAAAGAATACCTGAACGAGTACGTCTTTTTCATTTCCGGCGATTCCGATGTAGTCTTTGTTCTCGCCGTCAAAATCGGTAATCTTCTGTTTCTGTGCTATGTTGGTGGCGCTTCGTAAAAGTTCTCTGTATTTTGCCGCTTCCTCGAATTCCAGTTTTTCGGACAGTTCATACATTTTTTCCTCGATTTCTTTTAAAAGAGGATCGTAATTTCCCCCGAGGAAAACGAGTGCTTTTTTGACATTTTCTTTGTATTCTTCTTCCGTGATCTTATTCATGCACGGCGCATCGCACTGCTTCATGTGGTAATTGAGACACGGACGGTCAAATGTTGTCTTGCCGTCGATCGCACGATTGCATGTACGGATATGATAGATTTTGCTTAGGAATTCTATCATGTCATTTACGGAACCTGCGGAAGAATAAGGTCCGAAATATTTGGATTTGTCTTTCTTCAAACTTCGTGAAAAAATAAGTCTCGGGAACGGTTCATTAACGGTGACCTTTATGTAAGGGTACGTTTTGTCGTCTTTTAAAAGAGTGTTGTATTTCGGCGAATACTCTTTGATCAGGTTGTTCTCCAGTACGAGTGCTTCGAGTTCGGTGTCGGTAAGAATGTAATCGAAATGATCGATCAGACTGACCATCTTCTGAATCTTCAGTGTTTTCTTTGTCGAAACGCGAAAATAAGACCGAACCCGATTTCTCAGATTAACGGCCTTACCTACATATAAAACTCCGCCTTTGGAGTCGTGCATGATATACACGCCCGGACTCTTAGGGAGTTTAGTCAGTTCTTCCTGAATTTGTTCGCTGTTCATCCAAACTCCCTGATTTATTTATTCTCGTCATCGTCAAATTTGAAAGCTCTGTTCTGAATGTTATTGAAAACTTCCTTGCTGATCTCTTCCCTTGCCTTTGCTATCTCAGCTTCTTCGGGATCGGTCTCCTCATCTTTTTTGTCTTCAGAAGATTCGGTATTATTCTTTTCGGAATCAGCGCTTCCGTTTTCAGTATATTTTCCGGAATTTGCAGATTCATCGGATGAATTGCTGCCGGAATTGTCATCTGACTTCTCTGCTTTGTTCGTTCCATTTTCGGAACTTTCAGCTGAATAAGCGCTTCCGCTCTCAGTTGTTTTTTCTTTGTCTGAATTTACAGAATCATCAGTTGAATTTCTTTCGGCATTATTTTCTTTGTCGGAAGAAGCGCCGTCAGCATTATTCTCTGACTTTTCTGCCTCGCCGGTTCCATTTTCGGGATCATCCTTTTTCTCGGCATTCTGCTTCTGCTTTCTTTCTTCCTCAAGTTTCTTCTTGGCGCCTATAGCCTTGGGCTCAGGAACGGGAATGCCTTTTTCGGCACAGTAAATTTCCATGAATTCCTTGCCGGTGATCGTTTCTTTCTCGATAAGATGAGCGGCAATTTTATCCATGATTTCCCTGTTCTGCATAAGAAGTTTCTTGGCTTCTTCATAGCAGTTTGCAAGAATGGAAATTACTTCGTCATCAACTTCTGCAGCCGTTCTGTCCGCACAGTTCATAACCGTTCTGCCGTCAAGATATCTGCTCTCAACGCTCTCGAGTCCGACAAGACCGAATTTCTCGCTCATACCGTACTGGGTTACCATGCTTCTGGCAATCTTGGTAGCCTTTTCGATATCATTGGATGCGCCTGTTGTGACTGAGCCGAATACGATTTCTTCTGCGGCACGTCCGCCGAGGAGTCCGACTATCATATCATGAAGTTCTTCCTTGGAATTCAGGTATTTCTCTTCCTCGGGAACCTGCATTACATATCCCAAAGCACCCATTGTTCTGGGCACGATCGTAATCTTCTGAACGGGCTCGGAGTTTTTCTGAAGAGCACTGAGAAGTGCATGTCCGACCTCGTGGTAGGAAACGATTTTTCTTTCCTGTTTGCTTAAAATCCTGTCTTTCTTTTCCTTGCCGACAAGGACTATTTCTACCGCATTGAACAGATCTTTCTGCGATACGTATTCTCTTTTATTCTTAACTGCGTTGATTGCAGCTTCGTTGATCATGTTGGCCAGATCCGAACCTACCGCACCGCTTGTCGCAAGAGCGATTTCGTCGAAATCAACCGTTTCATCAAGAAGAACGTCTTTTGCATGAACTTTGAGAATTTCAATTCTTCCCTTTAAATCAGGCTTTTCAACAATAATTCTTCTGTCAAAACGTCCGGGACGAAGAAGAGCTTTATCAAGGATTTCAGGTCTGTTGGTAGCTGCAAGGATGATGATACCCTTTTTGCCGTCGAAACCATCCATCTCGGAAAGCAGCTGGTTAAGTGTCTGCTCTCTTTCTTCGTTTCCGCCGCCGTATTTGGAATCACGGCTTCGTCCGATTGCATCGATCTCATCTATGAAAATGATACAGGGTGCGTTCTTTTCCGCTTCTTTGAAAAGGTCTCTGACTCTTGATGCACCGACACCGACATAAAGCTCCACGAAATCGGAACCCGTAAGCGAAAAGAAAGGAACGTGAGCCTCGCCCGCTACTGCCTTTGCGAGAAGTGTTTTACCTGTTCCGGGAGGGCCTACAAGAAGAGCACCTTTCGGAAGTCTCGCACCGATCTTTACATATTTATCGGGATTATGAAGGAAATCAACGACTTCCTGAAGCGACTCGATTGCTTCGTCTTCTCCGGCTACATCCTTAAATGTTTTGCCGGTTTCTTTCTGAACATAAACCTTGGCGTTCGACTTGCCGACATTCATGATTCCGCCGACTCCGTCCGAACCGCTTACTCTTCTGAAAAGAAGGAATCCGAGTCCCAGGAAGATTACTATGGGTAAAATATAGGACAGAATAAAATACCATATCTGACCTGAATTGTCGGGAATTTCACCTTCAACTTCGATGCCTTTTGCAAGCAGTCTCTTCGATAACGTCTCATCCTCTTCAACTTTACCCGTGAAAAGAGAAGGCTTGGGTGAAGCGAAAAGCAGGTTGTTTATCGCGTTCTGGTCATCTACCGGTTTGATCTCAATCGTTTCCGAACGAATGATAACCTTTTCGACCTTCGATTCGTCTATCATTTTGAGGAACTCATTATAGGAAATCTCCTGAGTCTTGTTGGAGTTTACTATTCTTAAGATCCAAATCAGAAGAAGAGCCATCAGCGAGAAAATTATAACTCCCGTAAAAAAGCCTCCGCTTCGTCTTCCGTTATTTTTATTTCCGTTGTTCTGATTGTTATCCATATCTACCTCTGTTATCGGAGTTGTCGCTATTATTATAAATTGCCGAGGTTACATATTCAACCTGCAGCGCCAAAATGAGTATGAGCCTCCGCCTGAACGTTGGTTCCTTATCATTCTACAATAAAATCTGTGAATATTCGGTTAAAAAAACATATTAACCTGTGAATATTCGGTTAAAAAAAACTAACTGACCGTCCCATTATTTACTCAAGCGGTTTTTTTGTCAAAAACATAACATATATGTCTTCGAATACCACTTTATCCCCATGTGCAAGAACTGCATTTCTCAAACCGTCAAAAAACTTGGTTTTGTAAGGCTCGGGAATAACCATGTGATCGCAGTGCGTTCCGCTGAACTTCACAAATTCGTCGGCATTCATTTCTCTCTGACCGAAATAAATCTGTCTTTCAAAATCCACAAACCCATAATTTACGGCATTTTCATATTTGAAATCTCCGTGAGTATAAGGAATCGTGGGTTTGAAATACTCATCATAAACTTTCTGTATATCATCGTAAAGTTCTTTATTTGGCTTTTCGTAATCCCCGATCGTCATAAGCATTGCAAGTGTTCCCCCGGGCTTTAAAAGCTCGAAAGTTTTGGAAAATGCAATTTCTTCGGGAATCCACTGAATTGTCGCAGCCGAATATATCAGATCGTATTTTTCATCTTTAAAATCATGTGTAATGAAGTCATCATTAACTATATGGAAATTTTCGTAACTTCCGAACTTTTCGATCATCTTTGCGTACAGATGCTCACCGAGTTCAATGGCATTGTAATCACAGCCTGATTTTATAATGGGTTCCGATGCCTGGCCTGTTCCGGGACCTATCTCAAGCACCTTTTTGCCCGGTCCGGTTTTGGTATAAAAGATCAGAGCATCAAAAAGAGCCTTGCTGTAACGCGGTCTGTATTTGTCAAACTGATCGGGTATCGTATCGAAAATTTTTCTGTACTCCATAATTACCTCCAAATCACAACTTCCGCCTGCCCCACGCGATATGAGTTATTAATCTGTCTTAAACTCATACCTGTAAATTATACCATATCCGACACTTTTCTCAAAATATAAAAAACATACAAATATAGCCGCACTTATAATTTGTTCCGAGAAAAGAAACACTCCTATTATAAAGCCTATTTATATGTTCCTAAAAAGAAACATTGCTATTTGAAAACATGATTTATTATTCGGGATTATTTTCATTTCAGGCTAACATGATCATTTGTTTCAAAAAAGAAAAAACTCCTTGAATCAAGGAGTTTTTAGAGGCGCGAACCGGATTTGAACCGGTGATCAGGGTGTTGCAGACCCACGCCTTACCGCTTGGCTATCGCGCCACAACACGATAATTATATAAAAAAATACTTTAAAAATCAAGAAGTATTCTTTTTAACTGACTCCGACGGGAATCGAACCCGTGTTACCGCCGTGAAAGGGCGATGTCTTAACCGCTTGACCACGGAGCCTTATTCCACATTCGTATTACTTTCCTTATTTTAACAAAATACACCTAAGATGAAACATCCTGGTGATCAAATAAGAAACTTTATATACTCAACCTCCCCAAGTTGGACTCGAACCAACGACATCATGATTAACAGTCATGCGCTCTACCAACTGAGCTATTGAGGATTATCGGGCCTTTCAAGCCTTCAAAACCAAATACAGAATTCTCTCAAAACAAGATACCTAAACCTGGATAAGCTTTCGACCTATTAGTGACCATCAGCTGAACACATTACTGTGCTTACACCTTGGACCTATCTACCTCGTCGTCTTCGAGGGGTCTT
>JAIKXN010000053.1 GCA_024684055.1 Lachnospiraceae bacterium
TTGACCAAGACAGTCAAATCACTGTAATATCCAAGGAAAACCACAAAGTTTACTCAAGACCGCTGATTTCCTACCTTCTCGAAGGAAAGACCGATGTCGAGAGAATGAAATACAGAAAAGATGACTTTTATGAGAGCAATAATTGCGTATTTTTACCCGGAACATCTGCGGTAAAAATCGACACTTCAGGTAAAACCGTTGAAACCGACAAAGGAGAGAAAATTCCTTTTGACAAGGTTTGCGTAGCAACCGGTTCATCACCTTTCGTACCTCCTTTTGAAGGACTCGATCAGGTTGATAAGAAGTTTCCTTTTATGACTTTGGATGATGCACTTTCATTAAAAGATGCGCTTACACCCGAATCAAAAGTACTTATAATCGGTGCAGGCTTAATCGGCCTTAAATGCGCCGAAGGTATAAAGGACCTCGTAAAAGAAATAACAGTCTGCGATCTTGCCGACAGAATCTTATCAAGTATTCTCGACAGCGAATGTGCAGCCATAATGCAGAAGCACCTCGAGGAAAACGGCATCAGGTTTATGCTTTCCGATTCGGCCACAAAGTTTGAGAAAAACAAAGCTTTTATGAAGAGCGGAGCAGAGGTTGATTTTGATGTACTTGTGCTTGCGATCGGTGTAAGAGCAAACATTTCGCTCATAAAAGATATCGAAGGCGAAGTTAACCGCGGTATCGTGGTTAATACAAAGATGGAAACATCCGTAAAAGACATATATGCAGTAGGCGACTGTGCCGAAGGTTATGACTCGTCGATAGGAAGTAACAGAGTTCTTGCAATTCTTCCGAATGCTTATATGCAGGGCTTTACGGCAGGCGTAAACATGGCAGGCGGTGATAAGGAATTTGACAATGCCATTCCAATGAACTCAATCGGTTTCTACGGACTTCATATTATGACCGCAGGCAATTACGACGGAGAATGCTTTGAAGAAAAGCGCGACGGCGTTTTAAAGAGATTTTTCGTAAAAGACAACAAACTTATCGGATACATGTTAATCGGCGAAACAGACAGAGCCGGAATATATACATCCATGATCAGAGAGCAGGTTCCTCTTGATACCGTGGATTTTGAACTTCTTAAAAAAGTTGCCACGACTTTCGCATTTTCAAGTGAAAATCGTAGAAAAAAGTTTGGAGGTGTGGTATAAAAATGATGATTGATGCTAAAGAACTGGGTTATAAAGATATAAACGAGAAACTTCGCGAAGCAGGCAGTGAATGTGAAATTGAAGGGTGCCTCGGCCAGCGTTTTATAGCTGCCGGAATGTCAGATAAAAATATCAGCATCAAAGGTGTTCCGGGCAATGCTCTCGGTGCATATTTAAACGGAGCAACAATTGATGTTTTTGCCAATGCGCAGGATGCGGTAGGCGATACCATGAACGCAGGTAAAATAGTTGTTCACGGTAATATCGGTGATGCTGCGGGATATGCGATGAGAGGCGGAAAAATCTTCGTTGAAGGCGATGCGGGATATCGTGCCGGCATACATATGAAGGCATACAAGGAAAAGGTTCCCGTAATGGTAATCGGCGGATGCGCAGGAAGTTTCCTGGGTGAATATCAGGCGGGCGGAATCATCACCGTTCTCGGTCTTGATGCCAAGGAAAAGAATAAAAAGATTGTAGGATTCTTCCCCTGCACAGGTATGCACGGCGGAAAAATGTATTTAAGATCCGACTGCGAAGGTGTACAGTTCCCCGGACAGGTTATCGTAAGCCATGCTAACGGAAAAGACCTCGAGGAATTAATACCTATACTCGAAGAATACTGCAAAGAGTTCGATCTTGACGCTGAAGAGATTCTTAATGCCGAATTTACCGTTCTTACACCCGACAGCAAAAATCCCTATAAACAGATGTATGTAGCTAACTGATATGTTTTGAAAGGACGAAGGGTATGAGATATTCAAAAGAAGAAGTAATGCAGTTTATAGAAGAGGAAGACGTAAAGTTCATACGTCTTGCTTTTTGTGATGTTTTCGGCAAACAGAAAAACATATCCATTATGCCTAATGAACTTCAGAGAGCATTTAAATACGGAATTGCTTTCGACGGTTCAGCCATCACGGGTTTCGGAGATGAGACCCATTCGGATCTTTTAATCCATCCCGATCCGGAGACCCTGGCTTTTCTCCCTTGGAGACCGGAGCACGGCAAAGTTGTGCGTATGTATTCTACCATTACATATCCGGACGGCAGGCCTTTTGAATGCGACTCAAGAACTCTTCTTTTAAATGCCATAAAAGATGCCGAAAAAGAGGGACTTACTTTCTATTTCGGTGCGGAACAGGAAT
>JAIKXN010000122.1 GCA_024684055.1 Lachnospiraceae bacterium
ACCGTCGGAATGTACGATTTCAGAAAGAAATCTCCCAATCACTTATCGGGAGGTCAGAAACAGAGGGTGTCCATCGCAGGTGTTCTTGCAATGCATCCGAAGTGTATAGTGCTTGACGAACCGACCGCGATGCTTGATCCCGTCGGCCGAAAAGAAGTAATCAGAGCATTAAGGGCGCTTAATGAGGTCGAGGGCATTACAATCATTTTAATCACCCATTACATGGAAGAGACGGTTTACGCAGACAGAATCTTTGTAATGAACAAGGGAAAGATTGTGATGGACGGTTCTCCCCGTGAGATATTCAAAAGAGTTGAGGAACTCGAGGAATACAAACTTGAAGTACCCAAAATCACACTGCTTGCCCATGAATTAAGAAAGCGCGGACTTCGAATCCCTGATTGTGTGCTCACAGTCAAGGAACTTACGGACGCGTTGAAGAAATGCTAAATCCAAAGCAAAAAGATAATAGAATTTTGCAGAATATTGTTTAAGCGAAGCAATTCGAGAATATCGATAATTTATAAGGAAACACTATGCCGATAATTGCGGATCACCTTACATTCGTGTACGGTGCGAAAACTCCATTGCAAACAACTGCCGTTGACGATATTTCAGTCAAGATCGAAGACGGCCAGTTCATAGGTCTCATAGGCCATACGGGATCCGGAAAAACCACTTTTCTTCAGCTGCTTTCGGGACTCATCAAACCAAGCAGCGGAACCGTTTATATAAACGGTGAAGATATTTATGCGAAGGATTTTGATTTGCACTCCATCAGAGGAAAAGTCGGAATTGTATTTCAATACCCCGAGCATCAACTTTTTGAAGAAACGGTTTTCAAGGATGTTTGTTTCGGACCAAAAAACATGGGCCTTGATCAGAAGGAAACGGAACTTAGAGCCTATGAAGCTCTAAAACTTGTAGGTCTTGAGGACGAAGTTTTTTATCAGTCACCCTTTGATTTATCGGGCGGACAAAAAAGAAGAGTAGCCATTGCAGGTGTTTTATCCATGAAACCGCAGGTCCTCATCCTTGACGAGCCGACTGCGGGCCTTGATCCTGCAGGAAGGAAAGAGATTCTCGGCCTTATAGAAAAGCTTTGTCGTGAAAACAAGATGACCATTATCCTCGTTTCGCACAGCATGGATGATGTTGCGGAATACGTGGACAGGATACTCGTTATCAATAACGGAAAACTTGCAATAGATGCGACACCAAAAGAGGTGTTCAAGCATCGTGATGAACTTGAAGAATTCGGCCTTTCGCTCCCCCAGGTAACGAAGGCCATGATAAGCATAAAAGAAAGCGGCATTCCCGTAAAAACAGATGCAATTACAGTGGATGAAGCAATCGAAGAGATAATGAGAGTGCTGTACTGATGCCTCTGCCGACATTGAACTGCAGACGGTGATTCGGAGCACGTATCATAAAAAAGAACAGAAATACCTGTTTAATAAAAAGTAAGATTTTTAACAGAAAGATTTCCCGATAATGAAAGATATCACATTGGGACAATACTATCAGGCAGAGTCGGTAATTCACCGCCTGGATCCGAGAGTAAAACTCGTAGGAACCCTGCTTTATATGATTTCCCTCTTTGTATTCAATAACATATTTTGCTATATAGTTGCGGCAATTCTTTTGGCAGTCGTCATAGCGCTTTCAAAAGTCCCCATCGGCTATATGCTTAAGGGCATGCGTGCAATTATGTTCATTATGATTTTTACCGTAATCTTTAATGTCTTTTTCACAAACGGAGACAATCTCGTGGAATTCTGGATATTCCATATTTCCAAAGAAGGCATCAGGATGGCGATTCTTATGATGGTAAGACTTACGCTTTTAATCATCTCGGCATCGATAATGACATTGACGACTACGCCGAACAGACTTACGGACGGACTTGAAAAACTTTTCAGACCATTGAAATTAATCAAACTTCCGGTACACGAAATTGCGATGATGATGTCGATTGCGCTTCGTTTCATCCCCATTCTCATGGAGGAAGCAGATAAAATCGTCAAAGCTCAGACAGCCAGAGGTGCAAGATTCGATTCGAAAAAACTTACGGAAAGGGCGAAAAGCCTTATCCCGCTCATTGTTCCGCTTTTTATATCAGCATTCAGAAGAGCTTCCGACCTGGCGCTTGCCATGGAAGCGAGAGGCTATCACGGAGGAGACGGCCGTACCAAGCTTTAT
>JAIKXN010000123.1 GCA_024684055.1 Lachnospiraceae bacterium
CATCATAAAGAAGTGTTGCTCCGCTGTAAAAACTCGAATCTCCGCTGAAAAGAACGGCAATGTTTTTCTTATTTTTCGACGCGAATAATTCTTCAGTCAGAGGAACAATATCTTTTGCAAGATAGTAAGGATATTTTTCGATTTCCAAATCATTGAAAATATCCAGAAGCCTTTGTGCACCGATAATCGTATCGGCATTTTCTATTGCCTCAAGTGCCTCAAGAGTTAATCCGTTTCTTTGGCCCATTCCTACGCCGACAAGATTTATTTTCAGATTATCTTTAAAATTTTTAACTGATTTTTCTTCTTTATTTTTTCCGTCTGAATTACCGGTTATCTCTGCAGATTCAAAACAGGACTTTCCGTCCGTTTCAGCTTTCTCATTTGCAGATTCGTCATTTATCTTTTCATTTTCACACAAAGAATTTCCTGTCAGTTTCCTGACGGTATCTTCAAGCGAAAAACCTTCTTCTTTTTCTTTTAATCCTATAACAAAAAGAGGAATGTTTTTGTTTAATGCTGCTTCTGCTTTCTCAAAAAATCCGCCGTTAATGCCGCTCTGCTTCGAAACAACACAGGCTATATCGTACATATCGATAACAGCTTCATTCATAAGCGTTGTAAACGGTCCCTGCATGGCAATAATGTTTTTCCCTTTAATTCCGTTTTCATTGCAGACTGCCAGACTCTCAGTGCTTGGAATAACCCTGACGAAAAGTCTGTCTAAAATTCTTTTTTCGGATGCAAAAGCACTAAGTTCCCTGCTTCCTGTTGTAAGAAGAATATTGCCTTCGATTTTTCTTAATTCCACAATACAGCTTTCAATATTTTCAAAATGTCTGATGAGACTGTTTTCCAAAGACTCTCCCATATCACGAATAAGCCTTATATATTCAATGTCTGAACCCTCAATGGCGCTCTTTATGTTACGGCTTACTTCATATGCGTAAGGATGAGTAGCGTCAACGATCAGTTCGGTTTTCTCTTCGTTGAAAACTTCACGCATTTTTTCCTCATCCATTCTTCCGCACAAAACTTTCGCATATTCGTTTTGTTCGGTTAACATGGAGCCGTATTCGGTAGCCACGCAGACTGTATGTTCAATTTTTTCTTTGGCAAGAATTGCGGAAAGTTCTCTTCCTTCCGTCGTTCCCGCAAATATAAGAATTCTTTTCAAATTTTGTATCCTCTTGGAGTAATAAGTCTGTTTCTTTCAATCCTCGTACACGAATTGCCTATAAAGACAGTCGTAAACATATCAGCCTCAAAATCCTTTAATTCACCAAGTGTCATCACACCCGATTCAAGTCCTTCTCTTCCGATATTTCTTACATATCCGCATGCCGTTTCCGGCGAAAGAGTTTCCAAAAGAATTTCGCAGGCTTTTCTTAAATAATCCTTTCTTCTGTGACTTGAAGGATTATAAAGAACCATAGCAAAATCACCGTTTGCGGCAGCTCGTAATCTTTTTTCTATTGTTTCCCACGGCGTAAGAAGATCACTTAAACTTATCGTACAGAAATCGTGATTTACGGGAGCGCCGAGTAGAGCCGCACCGCTTGAAGCAGCCGTTACTCCTGGAATAACACAAACATCGATATCCGGAAATTCCTTTCCGATTTCAAGCATTAAAGAAGCCATTCCGTATATACCCGCATCACCGCTTGAGAGAATCGCAACTTTCTTTCCCTTCGCTGCTTCCTCAAATGCCATTCGGCATCTTTTTTCTTCCTGTCGCATGGGCGTTGAAATCAGTTCTTTTTTCTTTAGTTCCTCGGGAAGCAGATCAAGATAAACATTGTATCCCGTAAGCACATCGCATTCGGAAAGAATTTTTCGTGCTTCAATAGTCATTCCTTCTTCTCTGCCCGGGCCCGTTCCGACCACATATATAATCTTTTCGCTCATCTGAATTTCACACTCCAATCCGAAACCGCAAGAGCGCAGGTCATACCGTTTTTACTCTGTTTTCCGATTATGATTTTCCCGCCTTCTCCTGCCGCCATAAGTGCAGATCTTTCGCACACATTATCAGTGCCGACTGTTTCCATGACAAAGTCCGAAGATGAAAAATCGCCTTCAAGTTCCATTAACTTCGAAGCAGCGAATGTCTCAAAAGGAATTCTCAAAGATTCGCTTAATTTTTTTATTCCATCTTCATCTTTTTTCGCATCAACGGAAGCAATGCATTTTACAAGATTAATATCAATACCATTGTCTTCAAGAATGCCTTTTACAAATGCTTCGATTTCCTCTTTTTCTTTTCCCTTTTTGCATCCTATTCCGACAACATATTTCCTCGGATAAAGATTCAAAAGATTCTCTCTTCCTTCTTTGGATGAAATCGTCACATCATATTTCTTCAAAGTTTCCCGGCAAATATTTATACCTGAAGTTTCTTCGCCGTTATTATTTAAAGATTCTTCTTCAAAATCATCTTCATAAACATCAATGTATCCGGGTATTTCACTTCCCTTTTCAAGATGTCCTTTTTCAATTCCGATTGTTATCTTTTCGCACGAAAGAACCCTTGATGAAACCTTGGCAATTCCGCTTTTATCTTTGATAAAAAGATTATTATCTTTGGCGAAAATATCCACCGCAAATTTCCCGTTAATATCGGTTGCAGTAGTCAGAACAAGTGTTGACGAAATACTCTCTGAAATCTTCTTCGCAAGTTCGTTTGCACCTCCAAGGTGTCCCGACAAAACAGGAATCGTAAAGCTTCCGTTTTCATCCGTAACAACTACCGGAATGTCCTTTGTTTTGTCTTTAATGCACGGCGCTATCGCCCTTACGGCAATACCCATTGCACCGACAAAAACAATTGCCGAACCTGTTTCAAACTGCTTCTTTGTCCAGTCATAAACCGACTCACCCAAAAAGAAAACGTCATCTTTTGATTCGCCGTTTTTGCTCCTATCCAAAGAACATGCACAAAATAACGTGCACTCATGTTCTTTAAGTCCGTTCTTTATTTTTC
>JAIKXN010000139.1 GCA_024684055.1 Lachnospiraceae bacterium
ATGTATCTCAACCGAGTCAAAACATTTAACCGGGCAGTTATCCGAATTAAGTATAAGAGGCAATTCAGTACAGCCGAGTATTACTCCCTCTATGCCATCATCCTCTTTCATTCTGTTGATGATGCCGGTTAATTCTTTGAGGGTTGATTCCCTGACAATGCCCTTTTCGAGTTCTTCAAAAATTCTCTTTCCTACCAGCTCTCTTTCCTCCGCATTCGGAACAAATACCTCTACCTCGTTTGCCAAAAGATCCTTTTTCATATAGTCATGTTCCATTGTGAAAACTGTTCCCAAAAGGCCGACTTTTTTAATGCCGTTGGAAACTATCTCTTCGCATACGGCACTCGGAATGCTGACAAGCGGTATGCCCGCCTTTTTCTCAAGTTCGTCATAAACCATATGCATGGTAACTGCTGTCAGAGATACAACTTCCGAACCGCCTTTAATAAGATTGTCAACTTTCTCAAACAGATAGTCCGACAGTGCGTCATAATCCTCTTCGGAAACATATTTCCATGCTCTTCTGAAATCCACGCTCTCGATTGCGATATCAGGCATGCATTCTTCATTCGTAAGCCTGTCAATTTCCGTATTCAGTTTTTTATAGTACATAACCGTTGATTCCGGTCCTGTACCTCCAACAAGTCCAATTTTTTTCATATCCGCCACCTCCTTCCGGATCTAAGCAATAGTTTAACTTGTTTGTATAGTCTGTGCAAACAAGTTTTGTCTTTTGAATTTTTAATATTCACGGAAATCATCCAAAAAGCATATCCGCCACCTGCTCAAGTTCACGGCGTTCCGCCAGGTCATCATACCCGCTCTTTTTATCATCAATGCCTTTTACAATCTCCTGACAGAAAAGTCCGTCGCGGTTACAGTAAAAATAAATTTTACGAACTCCATTGATTTTGAATCTCGCTTCGGCTTCTCCTTCCGGGTAAAGTTTGACCATCTGACATCTGTCCGAGGATACCGCGGCAATGAAAGAAATGTGATGTGTCTTGCTCATGCCGTGATCGATTCTGACAAAATACTCATCCTCAACACGCTCAATAAAAATCATGTGATTTTCATCCGACATTTCCGCCTCTGAAGGCAAAAGCTGAATCCCATGACAATGAATAACTGCCTCTCCCATACTGTGAATCACATTTCCGCAAACGGGACAGACGTAAAACTTCGATCTCATCATATTTGCTGATACATTCACGTTTTTTACCTGATGTCCGGATATTAGTTCAGGCAGAGAAATCTTAAACGCATCAGCAATCGGTTCCAAAAGCGTAATGTCGGGATAACCTCTTCCTGTCTCCCATTTTGAAACGGCTTTATCGCTCACTCCGAGCATCTCAGCAAGCTGACTTTGCGTTATATTATTTTTTTCTCTTAATTCTTTTATAACCAAACCTGTTACATATTGATTCATATTTTTCTCTCTCCTTTGTTTCATCGTTCTGAAACAATAGTATGGCCTCAGTGCAAAAATAACCACCTACTTAAAGTAGAGTACTGCGGAAAATTTTTCAAATTGTGATTTATTTGTGAACTCTTTAAACTTTAAGGTTTGCTTAAGGTTCGAATTCTATTATAGGCTCATCAAAACAAAGTAAACAAATCTTTTTACAAGATAAAGGAGCGCAAAATGGAAACATATTATTATGATGAAAATTATAAAGCACCTGAGCCGAATAAAAAATCAGGAAAGAAAAAAGCAGCAAAAATCGCAGCACTTGCACTTGGATGTTCACTCCTCGGAGGAAGCATCGGTGCCGGCGGAACAGCAGTTGGCGGATATCTTTTAATGAATTCCGGACAATTTGCAAACAATGCAAACAACACTACAGTTTACGAAGAAATCAAAGAAAATCCTTCAGTTAACGTTTCATACAAAGACGTTTCCAAACAGATGACTGCTTCGGAAATCTACGCAGCAAACGTTAATTCAACAGTAGGTATTACAACATCAATCACGACAAACTACTTCGGTTACCAGACCACAACTCCCGCTGCGGGATCCGGTTTCATTTTAACATCGGATGGTTATATCATCACAAACTACCACGTAATCGAAGGTGCTACCGAGATAAAGGTTACCACTTATAACGATGACGTTTACGAAGCAGAATTAGTCGGTTACGACGAAAGCAACGATATCGCTGTAATTAAAGTTGATGCCGACAATCTCGCACCCGTAGTCCTCGGAGATTCGGACGAAATGAGCGTTGGCGACGATGTGGTTGCAATCGGCAATCCTCTCGGAGAACTTACATTCTCTCTTACATCAGGTTCCGTAAGTGCATTAAACAGAAACGTAACCATCAGCAACACTTCAATGAATCTGATCCAGACGGACTGTGCTATCAACTCCGGAAACTCCGGCGGAGCACTCTTTAACTCATACGGCGAAGTAATCGGAATTACAAATGCAAAATACTCCAATAACGGCGATTATACATCTGCTGCAATCGATAACATCGGCTTTGCAATTCCCATCAATAACGTCAAAAAGATAATAACAGAAATTATCGAAGACGGCAGCATTACCAAACCTTATATCGGTGTTTACATTACCGATCTCGGAAATGACTATCAGCGATTCGGTCTTTCCGGAACAGTAATTCAGAAAGTCGATGAGAACAGCCCCGCAGAAGCTGCAGGATTAAAAGTTAACGACCTTATCACCAAAGTTAACGGTGAAGATATCTCCGGCGGAGATGACTTAAAGAGCATTATCGCAAAGGGAAACGATGGCGATACCATTACTCTTACAATAAACAGAAACGGTGAAACACTCGAAATCGACGTAAAACTTTCGATAAAGACACAGGCCGCTCTTCCCGAAAAAGAACAGGCTCCCGAAGGTCAGCAGCAGATGCAGAACCCTTCATCAAACGGCGGATTCCCTGATGGTAATTTCTCAGAAGGCAATATGCCGAATGAAGATTTTTCAAACGGTGAATTCCCGAGCGAAGGCTTTCCCGGATTTGATTTTTCGAAAGATTTCTTTTCCAACAGATAAATTCATTTTCAAATACTATTTACCTGCAAGTAAATAATTGAATGAATTTCACTATAAACAAAATCTAAAATGAACTTAACACCAGCAATAAATTCATTTTTCATTTTCATTCTCTAACCCCTCAAAAAAATACGCACTTTACAGTGCGTATTTTTTTGTATTTATATCTTTTTTATACGGTTTCATCCGGATAATCCCAGAAGCCGCCTTTGTGGAAGTTCTCATTACCTAGCGGAGTAGCTGTAAGTCTGAACATCACGCATCCGTCAGGACAAACAATTGTCTTTGTATACTTGCTGTCGCCGCCAAGGTTCTCGAGATCTCCGCCGCTTCTGACTGCTTCCATCAAAGGATAAAGCATCATCATGGTTTTTGAGCAGATTCCGTATCCGTCTTTGTTAACGGGGCATCCGTAAGTACATGTATATTTGTCACCGACTTCCTCACCGTTTCTGTAATATCTTTCGTTGTGATCACCATGCAAAAATCCGGTTACTTCTACCGTAAATTCATATTCTTCATCATACCATTTTTTCATCCTTAAATTCTCCTCTTACTTCTTATCGTTTTTCCCTTTAATTTTTTATGCAGTTTTCATCGTTTTAATTCAGATTAAAATGTTTAAACTTTGTATTTTTTATATATCAGCACATATGAAAGCATGACCAAAAAACCACCGCCTATACCGCCGATAATCATAAAGATTCCTGCCCATTTGATCTGAAAGATTCCCAGAATCGTTGACACCCAGAATACAAGAGAAAACGCGATCCACATCAGACCATTGGCCCGGTTATATGCACGAACATCTTTTATTTCATCTTCGCTTACCTCTGTGCCTGTCCAGAACCACATCGGCTTTTTTCTGTTCCAGGCATAGATTCCAATTCCCGTAAACAGCAAACTGATAGGCACCATTACGACAAGCCATACTATTGTCTGACCCATAACAAAA
>JAIKXN010000153.1 GCA_024684055.1 Lachnospiraceae bacterium
ACTTGGTGCCAAAGAGGAGGATATACCCACTCTTGTACAAAATCTTTGCTATGGAAACGGGCGCGATGGTAAGATCGGAGGTTTCGTATCCCTGACAAAGAGTGACTGTGAAGAGATCTATAAGATGATGGTATGAATAGAAGTGTTTTTTGATGAACTCAACAAATTTTTTACACTTTCAAACATGCCGGTGGCAAGCATTCGGCGCATTAGTTCGGTTATTTTGCGACCGTTATACTAGTAAACAATATATCTCGAAAAATATTTCGAACGAAATTGTTCCCAAGTTGACATCGTGCGAAATATAAGATATAATCTTCTCGAAAAGAATTATATTTGTTGCGCATGATAGGAGATGATCAATATGATGACTTGCAGAGAAAAGGCCGAGGAATGGGGAATTACGATTCGGGCGGTCAATCAGTTTTGCAAATCAGGGAAAATTCCCGGAGCCATAAAGAACGGGAAGTCATGGTCAATCCCGGATGATGCGGCAAGGCCTGCTGATGGGCGTGTGAGCTCGGGAAAATACATAAAAGACGATGCTTCAAAAGGGAAGAGACCTCTTCCGGTAGGAATCTCTGATTTTGTCCGAGCGCAGTCGGAGTATTATTACGTGGACAAGACATTGCTGATCCGGGATTTTCTGGATCGGAAAACTCTGGTGTCTCTGTTCACCAGACCGAGGCGATTCGGAAAGACGTTAAACATGGATATGCTTCGTGTTTTCTTCGAGATATCAGAAGAAGATACGAGCCATTATTTCATAGACAAAAAAATATGGAAGTGCGGGCCAAAGTATACTGAGCATCAAGGCAAGTATCCGGTCATATTTCTGTCATTTAAAGATGTGAAGTTTGATTCATGGGAGGCTACATGTGCGAAGATTGCAGAGCTTCTGCAGGAAGAGTTCGGAAGACATTCCGAACTTAAAGATAGTGAAAGACTGGAAAAATATGAACAGGAGTATTACAGAAAGATCCTGGAGGGAAAAGCAAACGAAGTCGAGCTTTCGGCTTCGCTCCAAAAGCTTTCCAAAATGCTTTCCGAGCATTACGGAAAAGCTCCGGTCATCATCATTGACGAATATGATACGCCGATACAGGAAGGATACTCGAGGGATTTTTATGATGAGATCATAGGCTTTATGAGGAACTTTTTTTCGGGAGGTTTTAAGGACAACCGGAATCTTTCCTACGGATTCCTTACGGGAATCCTTCGTATCGCACAGGAGAGCATATTCAGCGGTTTGAACAATCTGACGGTGAATTCCGTAATGGATGAAGAGTATGATGAATTCTTTGGATTTACGGAGTCTGAAGTGCAGGGGATGCTTGGAGCATATAGTGTTCAGGACAAAGAAGAAGAGCTGAAAGCATGGTATGATGGATATTTGTTCGGAAATAAGGAAATATACAATCCATGGTCGGTGATCAATTACATTTCGAAAGGATGTCTGCCGCAAGCCTATTGGGTTAATACCGGCAAGAATGAAATTCTGGAGGATGTGCTTAAGACTGCGAATGAGGAGACTACAGAGAAATTGTATGCGCTTTTGCAGGGAGAGCAGGTTGTAGCAAGAATCGACCAGAATGTCATATACAGATCTCTGGCAGAGGATCCTGCAAATATATACAGTCTTTTGCTGGTGGCGGGATACTTGAAGACACCAAAGAAGGAACTGCAGGGCGACGGTGCGTGGCTTTGTCAGGTATCTATTCCGAACAGGGAGATTGCGGCGGTCTATAAAAGCGAGATATTATCACATTTGATGCAGATTGGAGCTATTGAAAGGACTACAGCGAATAAGATTGCGGAGAGCCTGTACGCACTTGACCTGAAAAAGCTTCAAAAGGGGATTGCTGAGTACATGAACAAATCTATCAGTTTCTATGATTCCGGAGCTGAAGGGTTTTACCACGGTCTTGTGTTAGGTTTGATCGCAATGATGGATGATCAGTACAAGATAAAATCGAACCGCGAGTCAGGAGACGGGAGATATGATATCAGTCTGTTCCCCCGTGATAAGAAGTACCCGGGAATCATCATGGAACTGAAATCAGACAAGGATCTGAGTGATAAGAAGCTGGACGATCTTTCGGAAGAAGCACTTGATCAGATCGATGATAAACGGTATGATGCTGAAATGCGAGAAGAAGGTATAAAGAATATATTGAAGCTGGGGATTGCTTTTTCAGGTAAAAAAGTAAAGATCAGAACGAGATAGGATCATGAAATTTGTTTTATAATGTAATAAAGCCGGAAATGAGGAACAAATATGAACACATTATTGGGCAGACGTATAAGGGAGTTGAGAATATCAATAATGCCGAAAACGGGTATATGGAAGAACTTTCCGGTCAATAAACGATAATTTGCATAGTTAAGGGATGTTAAAAGGAAGCGGGTGCCTTTTATAAACTGGGCAAGATGACACGAATAAACAGAGTAACATTTGATGCATATTTGAGTACACTTGATTTTTTCGCATAAGCGCATAAAATAAAAATTGGATTTTTGTAAGCAAAATAAAGAGGAAAAAGAGTTAATTGAAGGTACTGTAGAAAGGGGAACCAGTTGTGAAACGTGAAGAGTACGAAGAACGCATGAAGGACAGCAAGTATAGAGAACTTGTTGTAACCAACTGTGATAGCGGGGAAGATTATGTATTTATTAGTTATAGGAGTAATAGCTGGAGGACAGTTTTAACTGAAATAGTATATAAACTTCAGAAGGAGTACAAACTTCGGATATATTTTGATAAGGAATTTGCCTCAGAGACGAATATATGGATTGACCAGTTTATAAAGAATATGGATTCCAGTCATTGCAAGGCATTTTTATGCTTTGTCGATGAAGGATATGTAACCAGTTATGCGACTTTGTTAGAATTGATGCATGCAATGAATCCTAGGAGCAGACTGGGGGAATCTATATTTCCGGTTTCATTTCCAATTAACTGGGAAAAATTAGACAGTGAGGATTGGAATACCGGTTTAGGAGTTAAGAATCCGGATAACCCTGGATGGGAGGAAGAAAAACAAACCTTTGACCGCGAATTCAAAATAATAAAAAAGAGTCATCCCGAGGTAGAAGACCATTACTGCGAAGGAGACGAAAGAGAAAATTTAAGAGTATGTGACTGCCTAAAAATTATGGCTATTCTGCAGCCAAAAAATAAGCGAGATTATGCTAATGAAGAAGCATATTATAGGCAATTCATTGTAGACCCATTGAAGAAAAAATGTCCCAGTGTATTTGCTGAAGCAAAGATACCTGAATACAAGGTCACTATTGAGAATGATGGAAAACAAACTACGCTACAGATAAAGGAGGGCGAGTGTGTTCCTAAGCAGGATCCCGGAGTAAGAGAAGAATTCGATTTTGGGGGATGGTTTGTTTATGGTACAAACAAAGAATGGGATTTTTCAACTCCAATTCATGAAGATATCAAAATATATGCGAAATGGGAAATTGCTGAAGTAGAATCGGCTGAACCAAATCCAAATGAGCCGGATCAAACAGACGGGTATGTATACACGATATTTGGACAAGAGTATCATGCCGGGAGCAGAGAACAGGGTAAGTTGATGTTTGATGCGTTTGAAGCATTGACAAGCAGATACCCTGAGTACGCAGAACAGTTGACGCAGAGAACATCCGTTGCAAAAGCAGAGGATGTAAAGAATGCAAATACTAAAAATGCCGATCCAACATATTTTAGAGGATGTAAAGCCTTTAATATTGAAGGGGTAGAATACTTGGTCGGCACAAGTTATGGGTATAAGGCAAAACTCTCCGAGATCAAGGGAATGTTTAAGATTTGTGGTGTGCCATTAAGTGAATTTGTTCTTAACGGAGAGCCACTTGGACCGAGTCACATTGATGCATATGTATTAAAAGCTGATTTAGAGGCAAAAGGAGATGGTGACATGAATGGTGGTGACTCGGTGACTGCTACGACAAGCGGATTTGAGTATACCCTTTGGGGCATCTCACACACATCAAATAAGATGTCAGATATGATGCACGATGTTTTTGATCTGATTGCAGAAAAATATCCCGCAAAAATTCCGGAATTAGCGACCAGCGATGCCATCTCATCAGTAGCACGGAAGGATGATGTTGACGGCAAGAATCTTCCCGCCGGTAAACTGAATTATTTCAGAACATCAAGGGAGCATGATGTGAATGGAATCGCTTACTATGTAGGTACAAGTTATAATCGTTCTCAGGGAATAGGGCAAATTGAAAGAATGCTTAAATTATGCGAAGGAAGTGCAGATTCGTTTGTTATTACGTCTTCCCCTGAAAGGATATCCCACAGTGGCGGTAACACCGGTAAAAAGGGAATTGGCGAACTGTTATAATGAAATGAGGAATTAGCTTTGAATATAGAACAGGCTGAGGAACTGATTGCAAGCAAAGAGTTCCAGCGACTGAAATATTTTCAGGAAAAAACAAATGTATTTACGATAGTTGGGCAGACGCATACGGAACATTGGCACAGCTCGTTTATGTGCTGGCTTCTTGATCCGAATTCCAGTCTCTGTCTGGGGCATTATCCTTTGGTCAGGCTGCTGTCTCTTTATATGATAAAGAATGAAGCCGGGGACTTATCTCTGGAAACAGTCTTTGGGATGAATCTTGATACTATGCGCTTTGAAACGGAACGCACATTCAACACATCAGATAGAAAAAAACGCTCGATAGATGTGTACGGAGAGAATGACGAACTTGTGCTTGTTATCGAGAATAAGGTAAAAGCCAGGGAGAATATGAACGGCACTGATGTTGGTCAGACAAAAGATTACAGGGATTATGTCGAGGAGCACCGCAAAAGTGGACAAAAGGTAATCTGCCTGTTTATTACTCCGGATCCAAAGCAAAAGCCCTATGATAAGAGTTATACACAGGTCACGTATCAGGAATTTTATGACTATGTGATAGCAAAATGTATAGAGCATCCGCAGCTAAACAAGGATGGGAGATACTTGCTGGAACAGTATGCCAATAACCTGCGGGAGCCGGTGCATGGATACCCTATGGCATTGGTAAACACTCATCTTTGTAATGAAATATACGACAGACATTCGGAAGTGCTGGACGAAATATTCGATGACGTAGAGAAGAGCAGTAATTATCTTGAAGATTCCAGATTGTCCTGTGTGGTATATAAGCATTACCAGAGTATATTGGATGAAATATTTTTATCGCTTGATGAGAAGAAATTTGGACGGACTCCTAAATCGAACATTCAGAGAAGGATTGTCAGTTTCACAGACCTTTATAATGCCGGAAAAATCAAAAACGGAACTGAGTTCACCATGGAGTATGATGGCGTATATCATTATGCCGTGGCAGAATATGATCCGCAGGATAAAGAATGTTATATGTTACTGCTGGATGATGAGCATCAGCCATATTATAACTCAAAAGGTGAGAAGATAGGATTTTACAAGGCTTCATCGCAGGCCGGAATCGATGCTGTCAATATCTATCGAAAGAGAAATAACATCGAGACAAAGATAGAGACTTTGAATGGACCGGCATATTGGAAGACAAAAGATGGTATAACAATCAAAACATTGATTGACTCCCTATAATATCCCCAAATCGGCGCGGGGGTTTTGCGCGCAAAATCGCGAAATATTCAGAAGGATCTCTGCGGAGGTCCTTTTATTATGCCGGAAAAGGAGGGGTTCCGATCAGACAGGGCAACGACCTTAGCGATCTACACCAAAACAATTTTGGTGCAACTCAAGAAAATAACAATATCAAAAAATATTTTTTTCAATTTTTATCCACCCAAATGTTGACTTGCCGCTCGCGACATGTTAAAGTATTAGCATATTAATGTTTTATATG
>JAIKXN010000240.1 GCA_024684055.1 Lachnospiraceae bacterium
AGGAACGATCACAAGACCGCCGACCATTGCAACGACACCCGAGTTGATAGAGGATTTGAAAATATATCCGAGGATGGGACCGAAGCCGTCGAGAGGGATCTTTGCGAGAGATACGACCATCTGGAAGACAGCGATACCGCAACCCCATACGAAACATACGGCAACGGATGCCTTGGTAACTTTCTTTGAGTAGAGTGAGCAAAGGAACGGTGCAAGGAATGCTCCGGCCAAAGCTCCCCATGAAACACCCATCATCTGAGCGATGAAGGTTACCGAAGGATTGGAGTCCTTGATAACTGCGATGACAGCGGATATAGCGATAAAGAATACGATGAACAATCTCATGATAAATACCTGCTGTTTGTCGCTTAAGCCTTTTTTGGAGGCGGGCTTGATAACGTCGAGAGTAAATGTTGAGCTCGATGTTAATACAAGTGATGACAATGTTGACATTGATGCCGAAAGAACAAGCACGATCACGATCGCGATAACGATGTCAGGCAAAGTTGAGAGCATTGCGGGAACGATCGTATCGAATAAAGGCTTTCCTGTAGTTTGATTGTAAACAACGCCTGCATCTGCGTAAAGTCTTCCGAAACCTCCGAGGAAATAACATCCGCCTGCAACAACGATAGCGAAGAATGTTGAAATAACGGTTCCCTTATGAATATCTTTTTCACTCTTGATGGCATAGAATTTGCCGACCATCTGAGGAAGTCCCCAAGTACCGAGGGATGTAAGGATTACAACGAAGAGTAAGGCAAGAGGATCGGGGCCTAAGAAAGATGAGTAAGCACCTGCCCAGCCTGCATCGCCTTCGATGGTTGAAAGGGTTTTCATTGCATTTACAAGACCGCCGTTTTGAACAAGAACGGAAATGATGACTGCCGAAATACCGAACAGCATGATGATACCCTGAATGAAGTCATTTATTGCGGTTGCCATGTATCCGCCGAAGATTACATATACGCCTGTAAGTACGGCCATAACAAGGATAACTACCCAGTAAGGAATCTCAAATACAAGGCCGAAAAGACTTGAAAGACCGTTGTAAAGAGATGCTGTGTAAGGGATAAGGAAAATGAATACGATTATGGAAGCGGCAATTTTGAGAGCCTTGGAATCAAATCTTTTTCCAAAGAAATCAGGCATTGTCTTTGCATCGTAATGCTGTGTCATAACACGGGTTCTTCTTCCTAAAATGTTCCAGGCCAGGAGTGATCCGATAAACGCATTACCAAGACCTGCCCAGGTACTTGAAAGACCGAAGTTCCAGCCGAACTGTCCGGCATAGCCGACGAAGATTACGGCTGAAAAGTAGGATGTACCGAATGCAAAAGCTGTAAGCCAGGGACCTACGCTTCTTCCGCCGAGAACGAAGCCGTTTACATCGGTTGCTTTTTGTCTGGTATACACACCGACACCGATCATCAGTGCAAAAAAGCATACCAGGAGGATTACAGTAAGTATTTTCATAAAAAATCTCCTTTTGACCTCCAATTTGATTCTTACATATTAAATAAATATGAGAGGAAAATTGAAAGCCGGCATAAACAATTTAGCGCTTTAAAGTTTTACACTTTGCGGTATTAAAGTATCACAGATTTAAGGCATTGTCAACAAAATATCCTTATTTAACATAAGAAACCGAAGGAAAATTAAATCATGAAAAGGAGTGTAAATTGATATATTTTTATCATTTTTGTTTGACAAATGAAAATATCAATGATATTGTGAATTGCAAAATATCAAATATCTAAAAAACTGAAGTTAACGAGAGGTATCGAAATGAAGAAGTTTACGGATTATGTTAAGGGTTTTCTGAAGGAGATTTTTATCGACGGACTCAGCGGAATGGCAACAGGCCTTTTTGCCACACTGATAATCGGAACGATCATCTTACAGATCGGAACGATTGTTCCCGGTGAGATCGGAAGATACATTACTCTTGCAGGAAAAGTAGCACAGATGCTTACGGGTGCCGGAATCGGATGCGGCGTTGCCATCAAACTGAAAGCACAGCCATTAACGATTTTGTCATCGGCAGTTGCCGGTATGACCGGTGCGTTTGCATCACAGATTATTGCAGGAACCATTCTTACAGAAGGCAAGATGACATTATCTGGTCCCGGAGAACCTTTGGGGGCATTCCTTGCAGCAATCGTAGCAGTTTATGCAGGAAAACTTATTGCAGGCAAGACAAAGCTTGACATTCTTGTTACACCCCTTTGTCTCATTGCGGTAGGCGCAACGGTAGGTTTGATCCTCGGACCGCCTATTTCAAAGTTCATGGGACTTATCGGTGATCTTATCAGATACGGTACGGAACAGGCTCCTTTCTTAATGGGAATCATCGTATCCGTGCTTATGGGTATTGCGCTTACGCTTCCCATCAGTTCGGCGGCGATCAGCGTTATCCTTGGTCTTTCGGGTATCGCAGCAGGTGCAGCCACGGTCGGATGCTGTGCAAACATGGTCGGCTTTGCGGTTGCAAGCTTTAAAGACAATAAATGGAACGGTCTCTTCGCACAGGGTATCGGAACAAGTATGCTTCAGATGCCAAACATCGTGAAAAAGCCCATCATCTGGCTTCCCGCGATCATATCAAGTGCAATTTTAGGACCGATCGCAACAATGGTATTCGGACTTGAAAGCAATGCAACAGGTGCAGGTATGGGTACCGCAGGTCTTGTAGGACCGATCAACGCATTCCAGGTAATGACGGCAAACGGAACACCCACATGGCTTGTTCTGGGCGAGATCGCACTTCTCTGCTTTATCCTTCCCGGCGTTTTGTCATGGCTTATCGCAACTCTTATGAGAAAACTCGGACTTATTAAAGACGGAGACATGAAGCTTTCGTAACAGGTTATCAGTCTAAAAAAACAGCGAACAAATACAGAAAAAAAGGATATAAAAAAAGCAGGGTAATGTAAATGCCCTGCTTTTTATGATATAATAAACAGGCATTTTGTTGGGACAAAAGACGGTTACATATTTATTAAAAAAGACTTTGGGTCCGAAAGAACGAATCGGCAGAAGCATCCCCGGAACCAAATAGACGAACCGGCGGAAGCTCTTCGGATCCAAAGGGACGGATTGAGAGAAGAGGACCCGGAACCAAATAGACGAACCGGCGGAAGCTCTTCGGATCAAAAAGGATGGATTGAGAGAAGAGGACCCGGAACCAAAGAGACGAACCGGCAAAAATGCGGATTCACAGGAATGACTTCGAATTCAAACAAATGAATTGAGAGAAAACGGGATATCAGATTTCTGAGAGAAGAGAAAAAATGAAGAAAAACCATAGAACGGGTATAGTAATCATAATTGCAACGCTGCTTCTTATAGTAACGTGTACCAATACTCTGATCGTGTTCAGGCAGACACATCAGCAGACCAGGGAATCCGGTGCATATCAGCTCGAATCGATAACGGGCAAACTCGAAAGTACCATATTTGAAGCGGAAAAACTCACTATGGAGATCGCTCTCAGCGAGGAAGGGTATTTAAATGACCGCGCGGGACTTGAGAAATTCATTACCGAAATAAAAGCTGAAACCATTGAGCAGAATTCAGGTGTTTTCAATGTTTATACAGCCGGAACGGGCTGGGATATAATCCCCGGATTCGAACATGCCGGTGAGTATGTTGCTTCCGAAAGAAACTGGTATATCGGCGCCATCAAAAAAGCCGGAAAACCTTTCGTCAGCGAGCCTTACGTCGATGCGATGACAGGGAACATCTGTTACACCGTTTCCGTTATGCTTAGCGACAAAGACACCGTTCTTGCCGTTGATTATACAATGGAAAACATTCAGGTTCACATTGCACAGATGTACACCGCGGGTTCAAACGATGCCGTAATTGTCACCAGCGAAGGGATTATCGCGGGATGTACCGACGAATCTCTTATAGGCAGGAAACTTATCACATCGCTTCCCGACTATGCAGGCATTTATTCTCTCGTAAAGAGCCAGGAAGGCGTTGCCACGAGCAGAATAAGAGCGGGTTTCTTTGCCTATGAAAATCTTTTTGCCACAAAATCCGGAAACGACTGGTATCTTATCGTTTCCTTAAGTGACTGGAATCTTTATAAAAAATCTTACATTCAGGTTATCTTGACGACACTTCTTTCCGTGTCGCTTTTCTCAGTAACCGTTTTTCTCTTTTTCATTTCCGAAAAAAACAGAAAAAAAGCAGTGGAGGCACTTGCTTCCAAGGAAAAATTCCTTGCGGGAATAACAGGCGATTTCAGGGAGCAGCTTACCAAAATTCTCGACAGTTCGGAGAAGAAAAATTCTCTCGATACGGAAACGGATGAAAAATTTGTCCGGATCCATGAAGCGGGATTGAAACTTTCCGAAATGGTAGGGCAGATAATGTCTTACACAAGTATTGTCAGAACCGAAGGCAAGAACGAAAAGACCGGCGGCAAGGTAAGAAAATTCGGTCCCAACAAGAAATTCAGAATGCTGATCCTGATACTTATGATTGCCTGTATGATCGTAAGTTTCTATACAAATATTTCCGCAACTTATAACTGGGGAAATGTTCTTATGAGGAACGAGGTTGCAAACTACGAGTTCAAACTTTCCGAGTGGATCGACACTCAGAAGAGTATTCTGGATATGTTCTGCAGCATTGTTTCCACCAATCCCGAAATGCTTGACGATTATGAAGGAATGGTTGATTTCCTTAACAGGATTACGATTCAGTATCCGGAAATCTCCGCTACATACATGACGAACCCCGAGATGGAACATAATGTTATCATGAACAACGGCTGGGTTCCGGATCCCGATTATCATGTAGGCGAAAGACAGTGGTACATCGATACGCTTAATTCGGAAACCGGATGGAGTGTTTCGGCGCCTTATTACGATGCGCAGACCGGTGTTTACTGCGTAACGATTGCCGAGAGAGTATATGATGCGAAAACAGGGGAATTCCTTGGTAACTTCGCCATTGACTTCTACATGGATAAGCTTGTCGAGATCCTCGGCGACAGTTATTCGGATGATTCCTATGCTTTCCTGGTTGACACGGAAGGCGACATCATCAACCATCCTTACGGAAGCTATCAGATGACTCAGGAGAGCAAGACCAACGTGTCCGGCCTTCCCTATGATGAGATTAAAATAGACGGAAAGAGTACAAAAGTCATCCGCGATTATGACGGTGCATACAAAATCCTTATTGCCACAAGAAACCCCGATTCGTATTTCAGAGTTTATGTGGTATCGGGAATCTGGAGAATTTACGGCAGGGTAATCGTTTACTCAACTATAAGTCTTGTTGCATTCCTTTTCTGTACGATCCTTGTTTACAGACTTCTGACCGACCTTATCAAATGGCAGGATGAAACCAACCAGCAGATGAAGGATGCTGCAGATGCCGCCATCGCAGCAGGAAAGGCAAAGAGCCGTTTCCTTGCCCAGATGTCGCATGAAATCAGAACGCCCATTAACGCGGTTCTCGGTATGAACGAAATGATCCTCAGGGAGTCGGAGGATGAGAGCATACGCGAATACTCGGAGAATATTCAGTCCGCCGGCAAAACTCTGCTTTCCATCATAAACAGCATTCTCGATTTTTCGAAGATCGAAGACGGCAAGATGGAGATCATTCCCGCAAAATACGAACTGGCAACGGTTATCAACAACCTCGTGAATTCGATCGACGAGAGAGCAAAAGCAAAGTCGCTTAAATTAATTACCAAGATTGATCCTACACTTCCGGGCGTGCTTTTTGGCGATGACGTCAGAATTACCCAGGTAATAATGAACCTTCTTACAAATGCGGTCAAATATACCGAAAGAGGAAGCATTATGCTTGAAATATCGGACGGCGGCAGGGATAAAGATTCCATCCTCCTCAATGTTTCAGTAAAAGATACGGGAATTGGAATTAAAGAAGAGGATATGAGCAAACTCTTTGAATCCTTTGAACGAATCGAAGAAAAACGAAACAGAAACATTGAAGGAACGGGCCTCGGAATGTCCATTGTTACAGGTCTTTTAAACATGATGGGCAGCAAACTCGATGTAAAGAGCGAGTATGGAAAAGGCTCAGAATTCTCATTCGGCTTAAGGCAGCTCATAGTCGAGGAAGAGGCAATCGGCGATTACGAAGAGAAAAGACTCGGTCATACGGCCAAAACCAGAAAAGAAGAATATCTCTATGCAAAGAAGGCTTCGATTCTCGTTGTGGATGATAACGAGATGAACCTTAAGGTTATCAAAAACCTTTTAAAGCGAAACGGAATCGTTCCCGATCTTGCACTTTCGGGTGCCGAGGCAATCGAGCTTGTCGGCAAAAAGAATTACGACATCGTTTTCCTTGATCACATGATGCCCAAAATGGACGGTCTCGAAACGCTTGCCAGGATGAAGGACGAAGGTCTGGTAAGACTCAACATGAAAATAATCGCTCTTACTGCCAATGCGGTTGTAGGCGCGAGAGAAACATATCTTAAGGCAGGATTCGATGATTATCTTTCCAAGCCGGTTGAGGTAGAACTTCTTGAAGATAAACTCAAGAGATATCTTCCCAAAGAAAACATTGAATGGCGAGGAAAAGAATCGTCCGGTGATAAAAAAACCGAAAGCAAAGAAGAAGTTCATGAATCTGCTGCTGCAGGAAAAGAAGAAAATCCTGAATATGCGGCCGCCGGTAAAGAAGTATCCGAAACTGCTGCAGGGAATGGAAAAGCCCATGAAGCTGA
>JAIKXN010000001.1 GCA_024684055.1 Lachnospiraceae bacterium
GTATTATTCAAAATTTTCTCAAGTTCATCTGTTGATTTTTCAGACATGTTTTTCCTCCGGGAAATATGTTTTTTCAGTTCAACTTATCATCTGTTTTTGAATCAGTCGGTTTTGCAGATTTGTTTTTTTATACCCAGTCGCTTAATTTGCTTCCGCTTCTGCTTGATATAAATTATTATATCTTTATTCCTCGAACATTGATACAATTATCATGTAAACATTTAGTTTGTTTAAACAGATTACCACACCATGAAAGGTCGCGAAAATGATTACCGAATCCACGGTGGCTCTTTCTTTTTACAAAGAGCTCACACCCATAAATGAAGAGCATAAAGTCTATCTCGTCAGACATGTCGAGACATGTAAAATATACATTAAAAAAGTACTCTCGATTTATAACGAAGCCGTCTACAATGCCATAAAAGAAAACAGCATTCCGGGCATTCCCGCGATTCATGAGTTAATCAAAGATAGTGGCGAATTAATCGTTATCGAGGAATACATTTCCGGAAAAACACTTGATGAAATGCTCTCTCAAAATGTGATATTTACTAAAGAGCAGATAGTCAACATCGCATTAGGCTTATGTGAAATCCTCGGAAAACTCCACTCCTTTAACCCGCCGATTATTCACCGCGACATTAAGCCTTCGAATGTCATTATGACTTCAGACAATCGTATATTTCTTCTCGATTTGAATGCTGCCAAAAATGAGGATACAGAGAAAGGACGCGATACAAAACTTCTCGGGACATTTGGCTATGCTGCACCGGAGCAGTACGGTTTCGGATCATCGACAGTTCAGTCAGATATTTATTCCATGGGCGTCCTTATTAATACTCTCGCTCACGGAAAGTTTTCAATCGAAACCACGGATATTCCGGAGATAAATTCCATCGTAGATAAATGCCTGAAACTCAACCCTTCGGAGAGATACAAAAACATCGCAGAGTTAAAATCAGATCTGAGTAAAACTCTTCCGAAATACAAAGCAGAAAAATCCGTAATCGAAAACAAACCGCGTTTTCTAGACTTCCTGCCTCCCGGTTTCAGAAACCTGAATTTACTTCATATGTTCTGTGCCATTGCCGGATACGTAATGATATTTCAACTTTTTTTCGAAGTGGATTTCCCAAGTTATGGCTCAAAAATCACTTCACTTCCAATTAATTTTATTTTGCTGATAGGAATTCTGGTATTCATTTTCTTTAATGCAAACTATTTGGGAATTCAGCGTTTTCTTCCGCTTTGCAAGAGTACGAACATCTTTATAAGGTTTTTCGGAGTCCTGATTTTCGATATTGCAATAATCGGTCTTGTCGCCGTTTTCCTTGTTGCTTACACCTTAATCTTTAGACTGTTCAACGGAATTCCGCTATAAACAAATCTTAACATACAGAAAATGAGTGCGTTGCCACCGTAGTTGTGGTAACGCACTTTTCTATTGTAGAGAAATCTTTATTTACTTTTCATGAATTTAAGAAAACCAGTTTTTAGTACAAAGAACATTATTTACTTGAATTATATCGCTACAGCGATATAATAAATATAGAGATAGTTCTTTTCACTATTCATTAAGTTGTTTCAATTAATAAAGGTGTTTGCCATGAAAGAAATTGTTTATCACGGTTCGGAAAACATTATAGATAAACCCGAGTTCGGAAAGGGTTCATTGCAAAACGACTACGGTCGTGGATTTTACTGCACCAAAAGTCCGGAACTTGCCAAAGAATGGGCCTGCGGAAAAGGCAATAGCGGATACGCCAACAAATATGAACTTAATCTCACCGGACTTAAAGTTATTGACCTTAATTCAGAGCCTTACAACATCCTTAACTGGCTGGCAGTATTAACAAAGCACAGAACGTACTGGCAAAACAGCAGCATATCCGCTGAAGCGAAAGATTATCTTCAGAAAAACTTCTACGTAGATATTTCCCAATACGATGTTGTAAAAGGTTACCGCGCAGACGACTCTTATTTTACATTTGCACAGGATTTTGTTTCCGGAGCTATTTCATTGCAAAAACTCAGAACGGCAATGCATCTTGGTGAACTTGGCGAACAGATAGTTCTTATCAGTCCAAAAGCATTTTCCAAGATAAAATACGTAGGCTGTGAAGAAGCTCCCGCAAATATTTATTTTGAAAAGAAAATTGAAAGAGATCAAAACGCAAGAAACGCCTACCGGAAAGATAAAGGAAATCCTTCATCAATTAATGATTTGTTTATGTTGGATATCATGAGAGAGGGAATTAAAAATGGAGATTCGCGCTTACAGTGATTTATATATAGAATCTGCTCAGAATATCATCGGCCACATGTTTGATTTTGCTATAAATGAGAATGGAATGGACGCCGACATGTTTGCTTCCGTCTTTTCTTTGTCAGTCTATGCACGTGAATTGGAACGCGGAAATCCGACATTTGCTGCAGGCAAGACAGGTCCTGAAATAATGCGCCTTGTTATTGAAGAATCCGGGCTCAGTATGAAAATAAAGCCGGATGTTATGTACATTGACAGAAGCCCCGAATACTGGGCAGGATGGTCTCTTGCTTACTTTCAATGGTATACAAATCAGACATATCATCACATTTTGAAAGCAGTTCCTTTTTCAAAAATAGTTAAGATGTATCCTGCATATCATGAAATGGATATTATGAAATTCGTGGAAGCAATGAAAGAATTTCTTGCAGCTTACTATCCTCATACGGCTTTGAAAAGATATCGCGAACTGTTGGGTTTCTCACAGCGTGAATTATCTGAAAAATCAGGCGTTCCCATCAGGCAAATTCAGCTTTTCGAACAACGCGAGCGTGACATCAATAAAACTCAGGCTATAACCCTGCTTATGCTTAGCAAAGCACTTGGCTGCCCTATGGAAAGACTGATGGATTAAAGTGATATCAATGCGGCTATTATTTTCAAAATCCAAGTTATAGTTGACTTATAAATCTAAGTAATAAATGCTTTATGAAGCAAACAATATTTTCCCCCCTTTATCGGATTAATTCAATCCGACAAAGAGGGAGTTAAATTATTTAATAGTATTATATTTTGGTAAGCGGCCTATCTTGATTCAAAATCCTCTTCTATTTCTTTTTTCCAATCAGCATCATCAAGTGCACAGCCGGTTTCCATAGCTTTTGCCCTTCTTACACGTGATACAGCTTCACCCAATGCGAAGAAATTCAATTCCGTTCCTCTTGTGTCACAGTGATAATTTGCCGCATGACTAGCTTTGATTCCGATGCTCTCAGCTACTTCAATCGCGTCAATATTGGCACCAAGGAAAATGAATTCCCATTTGTATTTTTCCTGCTGACGCTTGATAAGTTTCTTGACCTCTTTCAGATTATATCGTCTGCTGGCATTCTCCATGCCGTCTGTAGTGATAATGAAAAGGGTCTTTGCAGGTCTGTCTTCTTCTCTCGCATATTTGTGTACATTTCCGATATGGTTGATCGCACCGCCTACAGCATCAAGCAAAGCCGTACATCCTCTGACGTAATAATCCTTGTCGGTAAGTTTCTCAACTTTATTGATGTCAACTCTGTCATGAATTACTTCACTCTCGTCATCGAAAAGAACTGTAGAAACTATGGCCTCGCCTTCCTCTTTTTTCTGCTTGTTAACAAGTGAATTGAAACCTCCGATGGTATCTGCCTCAAGCCCGCTCATTGATCCGCTTCTGTCCAAAATGAATACTAACTCTGTTAAATTTTCTCTCATGTTTTTCCCT
>JAIKXN010000024.1 GCA_024684055.1 Lachnospiraceae bacterium
ACCAGGCCGAATCCAACCTGACTCATCTTGGGATTGATTACCCATCTTCTGTGTCCGACTCTGTCGATGTTTCCCGAATCCGAATCACTCATCCAGCCGTGATCAAGTGAGTAGCCAATCGATGACATTCCGGCTGCAATATTTGATTTGCCTGCTCCTTTATATCCTGCGTCATAAAGATCATTACTCATGTCCGAAGGCTGTGAGGGATAATGAGAAAGCGTTCCGTTTACTGCATTTACCAGTGATGCAGCCTGTGCCAGTTCATTATATGATTCATTCAGAGTGACATTAGAAGGAACACCTGCTATATATCTGTAAGCATTGAGCCTGTTCAAAGAATCTTTAAGCACATCATCTGAAAGTCTTCCTGCTGCATAAGGAGCATTCGTACTCGGAGTTGAAGAAAAACTGTTCGTATATGCTTTGTCAGTCGGATGCGACCTGATGAAATCAGCAATCTCACTTTTTGTATGATAATCAATTTTTAAATCGGCGCTGCCTTTATTTCCGTTATCCGCTTTCGCAATAACCGGGAAAGATAAAATGACAGCACAGACAATCGCAAATGAAAATAATTTCTTAAATATTCCGATTTTATTTTTCATTAAAACTTCCTCCGATATATAAAATACAGTTTAATATAAAAGAATTAATCCGGCCGGTAACTTCCCGCGTCTATTCCATATTCTTTGCAAAGAGCATTAAATTCCGCAGAATTGACAAATCCCTGTAATACATAATCCCTGGTCTTTCCTCGTTTTAATTCATTACACCAATATTCAACTCCGTCCGGATCCGCTTCTCTTCCAAAGAATGCCTTATATAATATGGTTACATATTCCTTATCCGATAAGTTTCTCTTTTTGAAATCCGCAGTGTTTATGATACTGACAACAAACTCTGCTCCTGTAATCTTTTTCGAAGTAAGTTTATCACTCCGGTATTTCAATCCTTCTGCATCTGCAGATTTGCCAAGAAGGCTTGTATAGAATCTGTTTACAAAATCACTTACCTGTTTTTGATCTGCTTTTTTCCATGTCGCTGTAAGTTTTAAATTCTTTGCCGGCATCTTCTCGGGAACCTCTTTGTCCCATCCGATAAAGACATAACCATCTTTCACAGGGGTCGGAGAAGTAATTGCAGTACCATACTTTATGCTGCCCTTTGTATAACTTCCCTTAGCGCTTCCGCCTGCGAAATCCCAGGTGAGTTTGTAACTGTTTCTCGTGTAATAGTATTTAACCACAAGCGTTCCATCCGCCTTGATTTTAACGGTCTGAAGTTCAGGTGAAGTGAAGCCTTTGTATGTCTTGACCTCAGGTGTTACGCTTGAATTTGTTTTACCTGTAAATGTTTCTGTATCGCTTGCTGTTTTATTATAATTTCCATTTAATTTCTGCTTGTAATGCTCAACCTTATAAGACGTATTTTTCTTGACTTTCCAGCGGGCATAAAGTGTTATATCGCCTTCACATATGCTTTCGGCTGTAACTTTTGTTCCGCCGCTTTTCGCCGTATACCATCCGGTAAATGTATAACCTGTTCTTGTTGTTGAAGGAAGTTCTCCGTAAGCAGTATTTTCCTGCACTGCTTTTGTTGTTTCCGAAAGTGCTTTTCCACCGTTTACGTTAAATGTTACGGTTGCATAATTTGCTGTCCAGAGCGCTTTTACCGTCAGATTTTTTGCAGGCATTTTCTCCGGAACCGTTTTGTCCCATCCGGCAAAAGTATAACCTTTTTTTGTCGGTACAGGCTGTTTAATTTTTGCGCCGTATTTGACGCTTCCCTTTGTATACGTTCCGTCGGCGCTTCCGCCGTCAAAATTCCATTTTAATGTATAACTGTTTCTTTCATAGTAATACTTTACGACGAGTGAACCGTTCGCTTTGATCTTTACGGTCTGTGTTTCAGGCGCTGTAAAGCCTTTATATTCCTTAACAGCAGGTGTTACACTTGCATTTGTTTTACCTGTAAGATAATCTGTTTCACTCGCTGTCTCATTATATGTTCCGTCAAGTTTCTGCCTGTAATGCTCTACCGTATATTTTGTATTTGTCTTTGCTTTCCAGTGAGCATAAAGCGTTGTATCGCCTTCACATATGCTTTCGGCTGTAACTTTTGTTCCGCCGCTTTTCGCCGTATACCATCCGGTAAATGTATAACCTGTTCTTGTTGTTGAAGGAAGTTCTCCGTAAGCCGTAAAAGCGCGAATTGTTTTGGTACTGTTCGTCAGTGCCTTTCCGCCGTTAACATCAAATGTTACCGTTACGGAATAGTTTACCGCCCTCCAGAGTGCTTTTACCGTCAGATTTTTTGCAGGCATTGTTTTGGGAACCGCATAAATATCCCAGTCATAAAATTCATAGCCTTTTTTTGTCGGTACAGGCGGGATGATTTCCGCACCGTACCTTACGTTTCCTGATGTATATGTTCCCTCAGCGCTTCCGCCGTCGAGATCCCAGGTTAACAGATATTTTTTTCTTGCATATTTGTATTTTACTACCGTCGTTCCGTCCGATTTTACCTGTACGGTCTGAACAGAAGGCGACGTAAATCCGGTATAAGTCCTTGTTTCGGGTGTTACACTCGCACCTGAGGTTCCTTTGAACAAATCTTTTTCATCAGGAGACGAATTGTATGTTCCGTCCGGATTCTGCTTGTAATGCTCAACATAGTAATAAGGATTATCTTTTACTTTGTAAACAGCCTTTAAAGTCAAATTGTACGCCGGCATGTATGAAACATTCACATTCCATCCCGTGAATGTATAGCCGGGTTTGGAAGGATAAGGCTTAACAATACTTGTTTCATATTTGTAAGTTCCTGCGGGAGTATAATTTCCACTTGCTGTTCCACCGTCAAAATCCCATGTTAACTTGTAACTGTTTCTCTTGTAATAATATTGTACAACTGTAGAAGAATCGCTTTTTATAATAACTTTCTGGGGTTCAGGTGATGTGAATCCCTCAAAATTCAAAACATCAGGTGTTACCTCTGAATCTGCCGGAGCTCCTTTGGATAAAACTTTGGAAAGCGTGTATCCGCCATCAAGTTTTTCTTTGTAATATTCAATATCATAGTAAATTTCTCGTGCTTCCCATACCGCTACATATTTCGTATCAGCTGCGGGCATTTTTCCGGTAAATGACGGGTTCCATCCTTTGAATGAATACCCGGTTTTCGTGGGTATTGGTGCTGAAATTGACGCATCGTATTTTGTTGTTCCTTCTGAATATGATGCAGAACTCGGGAGACTTCCTCCATTTAAATCCCAGGATAATTCATATGAATTTCTGGGGTAATAGAATTTCAGAACAGTAGAACCGTCAGCTCTTATATAGCCATCGTTAGCATCTTTATTATTATAATGTCCAAAACCTTCAAAAGATTTTGAGCAGTCGGATAGCATGGAATTAATCTTGCCGTAAAGCGTATCCGTCGATGTTTTTACATATACTCCACTCAGGTTTTCTGTGTAATGTTCCACAGTATAGGGAGCCTGATCGGTCCATTGCGCATAAAGAGTAATATTGCCTGTACAAACATCCGTACTCTCAATCTTCACGCCACCCTCAGCTGCTGTAAACCAGCCGAGAAATCTGTATCCTTCTTTGACAGGTGTAGGAATTTCCCCATAAGTTGAATTTTTTACCAGGTAATAGTATTCACCGGCACCGGTGCCGCCGTTTGATACAAGAGTAACTTTGGCTTTCTCGCTGTTGTTTAATTTATAATCGTTAATATCAAAGAAATCTACGGTATAAGAAAGAGAATAATTAACAGGATCACCGGTTTTTTCCCAATAAAGATATCCATCCGAATGCTTAACCCATCCGAAATTATACATCTGTCCGGACACGGAGACATTGTAAGAATAATTTTTGGAAACATTCACGCTGCTGTCCGGTCTGAAAATAATACAGCCTTTTTGCCCATACCCAGCGTTATTTATGTTGATATAGCCATTGCCGGAACTTTTCATACAATCGTTTGTTCCGTTTAACGTCCACGATTGTCCCGTATTAACACAAGTTACCGTTACATTCGCGGTGTCTATATATTCATTGAAAGAAAGTGACCATGCATCATCGTCAAAAAAATATCCCGTCGGAGTATTCTGTGCAGGCCATGCAACCACATTATAATTTCCTGCTGAGCTGTTTCCACTGTCATGTGCATACATAGCCGAATAATAACCATAATAAGACGAACTTGTTTTTTTGGCTATGCCGAATCCTGTCTGGGCCATTGCAGGATTAAGTACCCATCTTCTGTGCCCCACTCTGTCAATATTGTAAGGATCGGAATCGCTCATCCAACCGGTAAGAATAGCATCTCCTATTGATCTATATCCCGCACCAATATTGGAGCTTTGTGCTCCCTCTTTACCAACAGAATAAATATCACTGCTCATATCGGAAGGTTGAGCGGGATTATGTGTAAGTTCATCATTTGCCGCATCAACAAGTGCGGCAGCCTGTGCTTTTTCAATATATGTTTCATTCAGAGTGACATTTGAAGGAACACCGGCGATATATCTGAATGTGTTTAATAACTCCAGTGAACCGTTAAGAACGTCATCAGAAAGTCTGCCGATAGCATAAGGCGAGCTTGCATTGGGAGTCGAAGAATAACTGTTCGTATATGCTTTGTCCGTCGGATGTGACTGAATATAATTCGCGATTTCATATTTCGTATGATAATCAACTTTTAAATCAGCACTTCCGGTATTTTCATTATTCGCTTTAACCAGACCCGGCATGGCCGAAACCATTGCAAGGATAATGGCAAAAGAAAAAGCGCTCTTAATTATTCTTCCTTTAATTTTCATAAAGTTCCACCTCCGAAAAACAGCCTTCAAACACAGTACAAATACAAAAAATCAGTCCAAAATTCTAAAATATACTTATTGTACTGAACAAATAATAGCTTAATTATTTTCATGGATTTGCGATTCCATAAACTGTATTCTCACACAAAATAATTTTATCATTCGGGATAACAATAATCAACGAAACAGCCTTTATTCTTCAACTGTTTTTAACATTTTCAGATTTAATCAGGGTTAAAAAAATGACAAAGAAAGGGCATGATTTCTCATACCCTTTTTCTGATTGAAAATTAATTTAAAATCAATAACTGCCTGTATTGATTCCGTACTTCTTGCAAAGATTATTAAACTCAGGTGAATTTATGAATCCTCTAAGTACGTCATCTCTGGTTTTGCCGTTCTTAAGTTCACGAAGCCATCCGTTGTAACCGTCCTTATCGGGTTCTCTGTCAAAGAATGCACGATAAAGCTTGGTCACGTATTCTTCGTCCGTCATTTTCTTTTTCTGGAATTCTTCGCTGTTGATGAAGCCTGCAGCTACATCAGCGCCTGTCGCTGTTTTACCGATCAGTCTGTTCGTCCAGTCTGCAAGTCCGTCTGCTTCAGCCGGTCTTTCGAGAATGATGGTATAAAATCTTTCTACAAAAGCAGTTACCTGTTCTTTTTTCGTAAGCTTTCTCCATGTTGCTTTGTAAGTTACATCCTTTGCAGGCATTTTTGATGCAACCGTTTTGTCCCAGCCCGTGAACTCGTAACCGTCTCTTACAGGAACAGGTGCCGTAATCTTGGCAGCATACTTTACGCTTCCCTTGGTATAACTTCCCTTGGCTGATCCGCCTGCAAAATCCCATGTGAGCTTGTAACTGTTTCTTGTGTAATAATACTTAACAACAAGCGAGCCGTCTTCTTTTACCTTTGCCGTTTTCGTTTCAGGTGCCGTAAAGCCTTTATAAGACTTTACTTCAGGCGTAACTTTAGAATTTACTTTTCCTTTAAACGTTTCGGTTTCGCTTGCCGTCTTACCATAGGTACCGTCAAGTTTCTGTTTGTAATGTTCAACTTTATAACTTGCTTTGTTTTTCTGCCACTGAGCATAAAGTGTTATTTTGTTAACGTTTAATGTCTTAAATTTGACATTCTGTTTGTCCGAATACGACGTTCCGCTTCCGTCAGCCTTTGTATTCCAGCCCTTAAAAGTATAGCCTGTATATTTGAATGAATTTGCTGTAAGCGTAGCAGAAACATTATAGCCTATGCTCTGCGATGACATTGTTCCGGTTCCGCCGTTAGGATCAAATTTGACAGTGTATTTTTTCGGTTTCCACTGGGCATATAATACCAGGTCTTTCTCAATATACGTTTCCTGCTGGTCAGAATAAGAATCTCCTTTTCCGTCAGCTTTCGTATTCCAACTGTGAAATTTGAAACCGCTGCGTGTAAATCTGTTGGGTGTAAAGGTAATGAAAAAAGTATGAGCGTAATACTGAGTAACGATATCAGATGACGATTTTTCAGGCATAAATTTAACGGAACCAGTCTTATCACTTTTTGCAACACTTTCAGATATTTTACCGTCAATTACTCCGCCTCCGTCAACATATACTCCGTTTCCTTTCTCTTTGGCAGAATTATTAGTAAAGCTGCTTCCTTCCACCTCAAAACATGAATTATATTGCGAGTAGCAATATGCTCCTCCGCCCAGATCTGCTTTGTTTCCGGTTACCGAAGCTTCTTTGGCTAATGTAAGGAATCCCTCATTTATATAGATACCGCCGCCTTTTTGGGCGCTGTTTGAAGATATTTTTCCTCCCGAAACAAAAGCATCTCCTTTTGTATATATTCCTCCGCCATTTTCTTTGGCACTGTTACCGGATATTTCGCCTCCATTCACATGTATCTCAGTTCTATAAGATGCATTATCCAAATAAACACCACCGCCATCTTTATTTGCAGTATTGTTGTTTATTTTTCCTTTATTTATTGAAATGTTACCTTCGTCGGCAAGACATAATCCGCCACCATAATCTGCTGTATTTTTTGAAATGTTTCCACCGCTCATTGTAAAATCAGCGCCCTTGGAAAAATACATTCCGCCGCCATACTCCGCAGTGTTTTTTGTGATATCTCCTTCTTTTAATTCGAGTGTTCCATATACACATATTCCTCCGCCATCTACCGCTTTGTTTCCGGATATGGTTGCTTTGTTGATCGTCATAAATGCATTAACACCCCAGTAACCGCAATGTATTCCGCCACCCATTTGAGCTTCATTTCCCGTAATTTTGCCGTCGTTAATAATAGCCGATCCACCGTATGAGAATATTCCCCCTCCCTGATTGGCAGTGTTTTTCGAAATGTTTCCTCCATTCATTATAAATGTACCGTTTGTGTGAGTACATACACCGCCTCCGCTGGCGGCATTGTTACCGGAAATTGTACCGTTATTCAGTGTAAATGTTCCGTTTTCACCAACATAAACTCCGCCTCCGTGATAACTTGAATTGTTTTCATCAATCAGGCCTCCATTCATCGTGAAATCTCCGCTTGTCGAGACTCCGCCACCATATTGTGCTCCATCATTAAGCGAAATCTCTCCGCCTTCCATAACAAATGTTCCGGTGGAACTTACCTTGACTCCGGGTTTACCTCCGGAAATTCTCCCACCATACATATATAATTTTCCACTGACCGCTATTGTTGCTGATTTGTCCGTGCCTGTATGCATAATCGAACCTGTATTATCGCTTTCATCATACAAATACAATACACCGTTTTCAGCTATTCTGATTAAATCATATCTCTGACTGTAAAATCCATAAATATTGTAACCGTTAAGGCATAAATTCACCTGCTTATTTTGTTCAATTTTAATCATTTTCGTAATCATGATATCGCAGGTAAGATATCCGGTTCCGCCTGTCCTTCCAAGATTAATCAAATCCTCGGCAGTGCTTAACTTCTTCCATCCTTCATGATATGAACCATCGGTATCGTGCCCTTTGTGTTCAACCGGTCCGGTCGGAGCCGCTTTGGAAACCAGCGGAACACTAAAAACTGACACTAATGCCAAAAGCATGAATGCCGTCAGAAATCCAATAAGAATTCTTTTCATTTTCATATTCATTTATTAACCTCCCCTATAAATATTCAGAATCTCTTAACTTTTTACTAAAGAAAAACAGTTATAAACAAATAAAAATGCAACCAAACAAGAAACATTTTTCTTATCTGATTGCAGTTAAACCGCCATGGATAAACTCTTTAGGCTTACAACTTTGCGTCCTTTTCTTTTGAAAAGTTTGCCATTTAATTTATATGTTTATTTTACCAAACATAACAAATACGGTCAAACCATAAAGGACAATTTAAGTTTTATATTTTAAACTTCTTCCAGGTTCACACCAGTATATTTTTTCGAAGTCAGTACGGTGTATTTTCCGTCAAAAACTTCTTTGCATATTCGAAGTTCAAGTTCCTGTCGGTGTATGAAATGATTAATCAAATCTTCCTCTCCCGACAGTCCGATTTCCTTTGCATAAACAGAATTATTAAAGAATTCCATCATAAGCGGAAACCATACTTCATTTCCATTCTCATCGGATCTGTCTTTTCTGATAACATTAAGATTACCTCTTACATCTTCTGCTTTAAGATAAAGGATTTTATAATCCTTTCCTTCCAAAGCCTCTTTGATCTGTCTGTAAAAATCCATTATTTCATCATCTGATGCATTTCTGAAAAGAATCATATCTTCAACAATATTCTGAAAAAGCGAGCACTCGAAAATCATATTATCCTGATTCCATGCTTTATACCTTGAAAGAATAATCGATTTGAAATCGTCATACGAAACACGATTGTTGTATATCTCGTACTGCTCAAGGTCTTTATAGAAATCGTGATTATCTGTCATGATTTTGGTATAGCAAACAATCTTCCTGTCGCCTTCGTCAAACGTTTTATCCTCGATTTCTTTTTTCAATTCAGGATACTTTTCCTTAATTGTTTCGTATGTGTCTTCAGCCAAATATGCGCACCAGGCAAGTTCAACAGGAGAATATTCACCTTCCCTTATTGCAGCACACTCCGGATGGATATCCGAAATTTTCTGCACAAGTGTGCTTTTCCCACTGCCCTGTAATCCTTCAATAAAATAATTCATGTGTCACCTCTTTTTCTGATTAAATCTTATCAGTTCGCACTATATTATGTCCTCAACATTGCAATACAATGCTTTATTTTCTCTCTTGTTGATATAATTTCTACCTCAATAATTTCATTCGAATCATTTTGGGAGATTCATTAAAAAGGCATTGTATCATAAGATACAATACCTTCGTTTTTCATGTATTCTAAATTCTTCCGGCTTTTTTCAGCCTGTTAACTACACTCTCATCATCGGCACTCTCATTTAGAATCAAAGCCTTTATTCATAAACGGGTTTTAATATCTCGTAGACAAATCCGTTCGAACTTACAAAAGTATCAACAACATTTATTTTCGTTCCGGGAAAATGTTCTTCGAAATAAAAGTCGAGAAAATCTCTCGAATCGAAATCCACCTGCTGATATATGATGAAAACATTGTCATTTTCAATAAGTCCTTCTGCCACACCGTCAGTTATTCCGGCACTCTTTAATTTATTGTTATACCACGGACTGTTAGGCATCCAGCTTCCCATGTAAACATAGTTTTCGTATTCGGACTTTTCGAAAGCAAGGGTATCTTCCATATAGTAAAGATGCGACATGTCGAAATAATAGAAATTGTCCTTATGTGCATAAAGGTAATCCTCAAGTTCCGAAAAGCAGACACTCATAGTTCTGAATGCTTTTATCGATTCGTAATTGGTTTTCATTACCGGGAATCCGAAACGAATTGTCGCTGCCAAAATCGCAATGATCAAAACGGCAAATGCGGGATTGAACTGATTTTCTTTTTTCTTTTTGTTTTCAAATTCCCAGAGCGCGTATTTTATGATCACGGCTAAAAGCAGAACGAACTCCGCAATGTAAATTATCTGCGTTACCCTGAAAGGGAAACGTCCGTTCCAGACAAGATATATCCAGTCAAACATTCTCGCTACAATTACAAAAGAAACATCTCTGAATGCTTTGTACTTCTTCGAAACGAAAGACATAACAACCACAAAGAAATACAGAAGAAAAACAAGAATGTTGATCGGTCTGTCCTGATATTCGAGGATATTGTATCTGAAGATCGTCTTCAAAACCCCAAGCAGCCTGACAGGTGCCGAGGGCTCGTTTTCAAGTCTTTCGTTTCTCGAAATTTCCGCCAGTCGCGTGAAGTTGTCTCCGTTTACTTCCGGATCCATAAGTATATTGTAATGCCTGTTTATAGCATCATAAGATGACTTTGTGATGCCCATGCTGTCGTAGATTTCTTTGTGAGTATCATAATCCGGAAAACCTTCATAATCAAATAACCCTTCCGAGGCATCGGTATATCTTTTGAACTCCTTCCAGTCTTCCGAAGAGTATGCGAGCCTGTTTATTCCCACGCAGAAAACAAGAACTGCCGCAAATAAACCGCCCGATACAAAGAGTCTTTTTATTCTCTCTTTTTCTTTTATCGCATCAAGAAGTTTTCCAACATATACCATTCCGAAAAAGGGTATGAGCATGAAAAATGCTTTGTCTCTGATCCCGAGCGACCATGCCGATAAAAGAAGAAACGGAAGGGCTTTTAAAATATACTTTTTCGTCTCCTCTTCCTCATTTAAAAGGAAAAGCAAAAAGAGTGCGGAAGCCCCTGCAAATCCCGTTGCCAGAGTGTACTGCGTCTTTGCGAAATACTGATAAAAAATTCCCGCATAAACTGTCATAAAAACAGCATAAACCATGATCGACTGCCATATCTTTTTCGTGGCAGTAAGAGACTTGTACAAAAGAATTATCATCACCGATGCAAATGATGCGCACATGAATATTCCAAACCACGGTATACCGTTCCCCGTGATCCTGTAAAACAGACTGATCACGATGCCGGATATGATACCCATGTAATACATGTGAGGTTCCGGTGTTCCGGTCATTTCGCCCGATGCAACGGTCTTTAGATATATATTGTCATTATCGATTAAAAAGGGAGCTGCAAGATTCCATACGACTATAAGAATCAAAACGCTTACAGCCGAA
>JAIKXN010000033.1 GCA_024684055.1 Lachnospiraceae bacterium
TATAGTCTTACAATAATACTCTGAGAATTAATACTGTCGAATATACTAGACAAAAATAGCCTGATTTTGCCGAATATATTCGACAAAGAGTTTGAAATACAGCGTGAAAAACTAGACGGAGTAAAGGGATTTATCGAGAAATTTTTTTGTTATAAAAAGAAAGAAGATGAGAATTGATATGAAAAATACAAAGAAATGAGTATTCAAGAACTCTGACATGCTAAAAATATTCATCAATTTGAATCGGAAGACATCGTTGAATTTAAACAAGTTTATCCGGAAATTCTCGAATCCATGAAGGCGGTTATAAAATTGCAGTATAGTTTTGTCGATAATAATTTAGAAGAGTCTATAATGGAGGATAATAATATGGCATTAGTAAAAGCTAGATGTACTTTTTGTGGAGTTACACTGGATGTTGAAGAAAATAAAGATGCAGAAGTTTGTAAGCATTGCGGAACTCCATTTGTAGTTGAAAAAGCAATAAGAAATTATATACAAGGGTTTTCTTCTGGAAACAATGAACCATTTGAATATTATAAAGAAGATGGAATGAAAAAAAGTGTTGAAAAGAAAAGTGATGAAGGTAGAAAATCAGAAAAAATAAAATATTTATATGAAAAAATAGATAAAGAATTGAGATTAAATAATTATAAGGAGGTATCTCAACTATGTTCGGAATTATTATGTATTGATGAAACAGAATTTCTCGCATGGAAAATAAAGGGAAATGCTTTATTTTTTGATAATATTTTTGATAATTCCGATAGTGCAATAGATTGTTATGAGAAATGCTTGAAGTATTCGGGAAACGAGAATGAATTATACAAAAAAGAAATTGTAAAAGATATTATTGATCAAGTTATGGAAGAAGTGAGCAACTTGTCAGGACCTATTATGTTTTCTTTATTACATGCTGAATGTTTTATACTGAAGGATATTATGGTTATATTAGATTCAAAGATTATTCCATTTTTTGATAAAATAAATGCAACTATTGAAGAAGATTTTATGACGGTTCCTGCAAAATATGTATTTCTAATGTCATTTTATTCAGAGTGCTTTGAAGATACAACTAATATATTTAAGTGTATACATGAAAATGAACGAAAATTTACAAGGGTTGATGATGAAGATTTAGAATATCACTTAGAAACAATAGATTTTGCGATAATGTTATCTGAAAGAGTATTTATGTTATTACCTAAATATACGAATATATCTGCGGAATCGCTTTGCATAGCACATGGAACAGAAGAAGAAATGAATAAAGTAAAAAAAGCATGTGCAACAATGTTAGAATATTTTTATGGTATAAAATATAAACTCTTGTCTAATTTGCCTTCTCGTATGAGGCCTGATCTTAATTCAATAAGTAATGAAATAGCATATTGGGAAAAAGAAAAAATGAAATACGAGGACTTTTCGATAGGTGGGTTGATTCGAAATTTATTCTTTTAGCATAAAAAAAGGCATCGATTGAATCGATGTCTTTTTTAAACGAGCGATAGACGGGACTCGAACCCGCGAGCTCAACCTTGGCAAGGTCGTGTGCTACCAACTGCACCACTATCGCATTTGTGTCCGTTTCTCGCGGACAAATAATATAATACTTGATTGTCTTATAAATGTCAACAACTTTTTATTCTTTTTTTCTTAACGGCGATATGATTGAAAATGAGAATCCCGACAGCGATAGGATTTAACAAATCCGTTATTAAAAGCAGCCCGATGTGGTATAATTGAAAAGTTGAATTACAATGAGAATTTACGGAGAATAAAAATGAAAGAAGCAGAAAGAAGAAACATTAACGAAAGAGTGATCAGACAGCTTGCATGGGATTATTCCTGTGATCCTGATGACATACTGAGAAGGGATAATATTTTTGCGGTAAAGAAGTTAAATGAAAACAGAAGAAAATTTAACAGCGACAATTATCTTATTAAGGTCCTTTCGATTAATGGGAAACTTGTTTTCTGCTGCGATGAATCCGTAATCGATGAAGTCAAAGAGACATTTAAGGAAACAAACGGCGCATGGTTTGGGCAGTATCCGAATATTTATAAATTAAATGAAATAGCGAAAAAACATGATCATTATATTGCAGATGGCCATAACTTCTTTCTTCCCGGCAATCCTGATTATCTTGATGAAAATACCATAAGGGAAATGGTAGAAAAATTTGATGTGCGAAGACACATAGAAGATGAAATAGAAGTCTTCAGGAATGATCAAAGATTTACGAATGCTTTGTCATTCAGAAAGGAAGCGCCGGACATGGTTTGCTTTACTGCATCGCTTGATGGGGAAATAATCGGAATGAGCGGCGTGAGCGCTGACTGTGATACGATGTGGCAGATAGGAATAGATGTTACGGAAAAAAGCAGGGGAAGAAACATTGGCCCTCTTTTGACAATTCTGATAAGAGATGAA
>JAIKXN010000041.1 GCA_024684055.1 Lachnospiraceae bacterium
CAAATATAATCAGCAGATGGAACTTCGTTCCACGACAACAAAAATAAGGACACCGTCACTCATGCAAGCATGGCGTCGGTGTCCTTTTTTCATTGTCGCCGCTAAGCGGTAAATTTGATTATTGTATCAGACTCGTTACTCGCTCCTATTCCCACTCAATTGTTCGTTGCGGCTTCTTGACGCAGACAGCACATCCATATCCAGTATGACGGATTGGGATTTATCCCTCTGAATGAACTCTTAGCACAGGAAAAGGCGTGACCAAAGCCACGCCTTCCTATTCTTAAATTCTTAAACATTACTGTCTTATGACGCCCCAGCATCCGGGAACGCATTTTTTACTTACTTCAGTTTCTTAAATTACATTTTTTCGAAAACATAACCATCGTATTCATAGTCTTCTGCGGGATTGCTCCATAAGAGATTTCCGTCATCGTTAAGTAAGAAGTATCCGCATCCGTCATGATAAAGCTCTGTCTGTGTAGCTTCGCCTGTATCGTAATCTGTTAATTCTTCGAAGCAGCGGCAGTCATTGTAATCAAGTGTTCCTTCAGACTCGTTGTAAACGCCTGACATAACCCAGATCTGCTCAAGGTCTGCTGCTCTGCCCATTGTTACTACAACATCGTAGTGAATTCCGTCGCTGCCCTGAATCGAAATCTCGATTCTTCCGTCTGTGAAGTATCCGTTGTAATCGTTGCTTCCCTGACCTTCAAGACCTAAATCTTCTGTAGGCTGATCTTCATAGAAATCTTCATCATATTCTGCAGATTCAGCAGTCTGAACATCGAATGCTTCCATATCTACGAATTCAAATTTTCCATTATTCAGTTCATAAGGGAACTCGAAGACTGTTGTACCATCGATTTTTCCGAGAACTATTACGTCAGTTGAAGGATCCCCGAATCTGTCTTCAAATATGATTTCGAGGTTTGCAAGTTCCTCTGATGAAAGATTTCTGGGGAAGTTAAGATCAGCATAAAGAACCTGAGAAATATCATCATAGTAAAGTGAAAGTCTGTCTCTTTTCTTTAATACACATACATCGAAAGTTGCTTCCGAATCGGTAATTGTACCATATTCGTCAACGATTCCGGTTGTACGCCAGTCAGCGCCTTCAATATCGGGCTCAATAGTGTTCTGATTAAGTATGCCGCAACCGAAAAGCGTACACACAAAACCAAGTGTTGCAAGTACTGTCACAAGTTTTTTCATAATCAATCTCCTTTAAATTTATAACTATCAAAATACCATTCCGTTACTTTGCGAAACGAATCAATAATCATAAGTATCTTCGATATTTTCGTAGCTTTCACCTGTTTGAGGATTGTAAAGATTTCCTCCATCGCTTATCTCGAGAATCAGCGGATCATTATCGCCGATACTGACCGTAATCTCGTTTCCGTCAACTTCATAACCACCGTTTGTGAAAGACTCGCCATTCATGTCATGGAGCGAGCAAAGGTAGTCATCCCAGATGACCAATACTTTATCTTCACTTTCGATATGCCAGCATCCGCAGAATTTCTTATTTGCTGCGTAAGGATCTTCATAGTCAGCATCATCTTCTTCAACAGGGAAAGCCTGTTCATAAGTATGATAATTGATCAGTATATTTTCCTCTTCATCATCAAGTATATTAACCAGCGTATCATCACGCTTCTCGTATGTCGTCTCGGCACCGGCATCATCAACATCTATAAATGTAAAGTATCCGGGCTCATCGATTCTTATCGTACCATGACCTTCACAGGTATCGCCGATTCCATTGTAAGCCTGCCATTTTCCGTCTATGACTTCCATATAGTAAGCTCCGCTTAAAGGTCCCCAGAAGCCATCAATTTCAGTAACTTCAGATGCATCGGATGCATGTGCCACATCCTCATCCACTTCATCGTCAACGCTCTCTTCGATAATCACATCATTATTGTTTGTAGGTTCATCATCGGAAAGAACTGCCTTCATAATGGTGAAACATGCTGTCAGAGGCAAGCACATTGCACCGCATAACAATGCCACAAGTAAATTTCTGCCTTTCATAAAATCCTCCTAAAAATAAAAATGTCACTTCTTTCAATTCCGATAAAAAGACACACAAACCTTTACCGGAAAAATCTAATTTGAAAAAAAGGAAACCGGAAAAGAAATTCCAAGATTTAAAAGACAACACAGATAAACCCGAATGGCCGTAAAGCCGTTCGAAATCTTTCCCCTGCATACCTTTCTTTCATCCTCGCCTTTAATTTAGCACATTATCCCAAAAAAATCATCATTTTTTTGTCCATTTTTTATCATTTCGGCGAAAATGCCTTATCAGAGGCTTTTTCCTTCGAAAAATCGGGCATAAATAACCAAACAAAAAAGCGTAACCGAAGTTACGCTCTTATATTCTAAAATTTTTCCGTGGATTATCGTTAATAAACCCTTTCATCCTGCAGAATATTGTCCGCCGAAATCCTACACAGGTCTTGCAAGATAATAACCCTGGAAAAGATCCGCTCCAAGAGAAAGCATGTAATCAAACTCCTCTTCACGCTCGATTCCTTCTGCAACAACCCTGATTCCTCTTTCCTGAAAAAGAGCTATGTTTTTCTTTAATTGTTCCTGTCTGTCGGGTGCCTGATCAACGAAAGATACCAAAGACCTGTCAATTTTCACAATGTCGGGTTTGATAAAATCAACCTTTTCCATATTGTTGATTCCGCTGCCGTAATCATCCAGCGAGAAAAGATTGTTCATGTTTCTTACCGATCTGTTCTTTTCAAGCCAGTGGTCAAGCGAAAAGTACGGATATTCGAGTATTTCTATGATCATTCTTCCGCGAATGTCTTCCCCATAATATTCCCAGAAAACTTCCGCTTCCTCCGGTCTCATACAGTCGGACGGAAATGAATTGATGGCAACTTTTTCCTTGTAACCTCTTAAAAAATATGCCTGCATGGCTCCGAAAAATGTAGCAACTTCTACCACGTGAAGTTTATCTTCGCCCTGATACTTTGCAATCAGGTCGGTTACGGTCACTTTCTGCGGACGCATAAGTGCTTCCCACGCATATACCGTCTTTTTGTCTTTTTCAAAAATAGGCTGAAATACATAATCAATATTCAGCTCTCTCAATGCTGTCAGAATATCTTCCGAAAGCTTAAGATGATCAAAACAAATCATTGCATTACCTCTCTTAACAAGCCCCACACAAAAGTATACTGTTCAAAAAACGTGAATTAATCAAAGCTTTTCCCTGCCTTATTTGCAAAGAAAGCTTTAATTCGCCCTTTTACATATACTTATTTGTTTTTATCGGCTTGAAGACGTTTTTTCTAAAGCGTAATTTCCATACTTAACAATTTTTTAATTTTCCAATTTCGGAAATCAAAATATAGTGCATGCAAATACCCTCCTTACTTACTTATTTGTTCGGCAAAGAGGGTACATATCATTCTGAGGGAGTTTGTATTTTTTTTAATCGATTTTTAAAGTTTTGTTCGAATTGTGCCATAACATTCCCGACAAAAGACATTTGTTACGTCGAAAATCAGCAACTTCTCTAGTCCCTGAAAAAATTGGTCCAGACGTATTCTTCGGTTTCGGGAAGTCCCAGCTGTTCCTTTCCGAGTGAAATGCTCTTCATAAGGAAAACCATGTTTCTTGCAAGTACACGCATAACCTGTTTTCCTTCATCATCTTTTACGCCTTCTCCGGGTTCCCAACCGTAGATATTGTTCCAGTATCTGCTGGTCGCCATCGGCATATTTGAGAGTGTGAAGAACTTGTTTAATTCGTCAAACGTAGCCGTGCAGCCCGAACGTCTCGCACTGACAACACTCGCTCCGACTTTGTTGCTCTTGTCAAAATGAGTACTGTAAAAAAGTCTCTGAAGTGCCGCCATCAGTGTTCCGTTAGCCGAACCGTAATAAACGGGCGAACCGATAACTAATCCGTCAGCTTCTTCGAATTTAACCGCAAGGTCATTTACAATATCGTTAAATACACATTTATTTGTCTTTCTGCAGCTCTCGCAGGCGATACATCCTCTGATATCCATACGGCCAAGTTGAATATTCTCATATTCTACGCCGTTTTCCTCGAAAATCTGCTCCATTTCATGAAAAGCGAGTGAGATATTTCCGTTGGTTCTCGGACTTCCGTTTAACATTAAAACTTTCAGTTTCTTTTCCATGTCTTTCCTCTTTTTTTAAGGTTAATTTTATGTTTCTTTTTTATACTGCCTTTTTGAAGAATATTTCAATCCTGACCTTAAATACAGTATACGTAATTTTCTTTTCTGGGAGCGGCTTCTTTTGCGGGTACTTCTGCGTAACCGAGTGCGCAGTGTCCGATGCCTTCATATTCCTCAGTGATACCGAGTTTCTCGAGAAGCTTCTTTCCGAAGGGTGACTCAAACTCTTCTTTTGCTCTGTGGATCCAGATGCTTGAAACGCCGAGACTTTCTGCGGCATTCATAAGATTACCCATTACGAGCGAGCCGTCATAGAGATATGTTCCGACTTCTTTCTTTGCAAGAACAATGAGAATTACGGGTGCTCCGTAGAAAGGATCGAAGCCTTCGTCCCATCCGCCGATTTTACGGTTTTCTTCCGATATTTCATCTCTGACCTGCGGATCTGTAACAGCGATGATTATGGGGCTCTGCTTTCCCATTCCGGTTGCGGCATATGTTCCTGCTTTTATAATCGCTTTAAGATCCTCGTCGCTGACCGGAACATCGGTCTTAAAGTTTCTG
>JAIKXN010000046.1 GCA_024684055.1 Lachnospiraceae bacterium
ACTTGCCGTTGCATTGTATTTGCCGTCAACTTTCTGCTTGAAGTGCTCAACTGTATACTTTGTATTAGTCTTCGCTTTCCAGGTCGCCTTAATAGTTACATCATTTGCAGGCATCTTGGTAGGAACTTCTGCATCCCATCCCTTGAAAGTATATCCGGTTTTCTTTGGAGTGGGTGCTGTTATCGGAGCACCGTATTTTACAGTTCCCTTCGTATATGTTCCGCTTGCTTTGCCGCCTGCAAAATTCCAAGTAAGCTTGTAACTGTTTCTTTTATAATAATATTCTACAACAGTTGAACCATCGCCCTTAACCGTTACCTTCTTCTTTTCAGGTGCAGTAAATCCGGTATAATTCTTCGTACCCGGTGTTATTTTTGTTCCGGGTTTTCTCTGATATGTAACTTCAGCTGCCTTTGAATAAGATCCATCAAGTTTCTCTTTGTAATGTATTGCCTTAACCGTAACATTATCGGTAACTTTTACATATAAGCATGGGCACATATCATTATCAGCATATACCTGATTGCCCATATAATCCCACGCATAAATATGTGTTATATAATCCTGATCTATCTGATTTCCATGATCGCTTGAAAGGATTCTGCAGGTTGCCACACCATCTGTTATTGTTCCGGCATGCCAAATTAAATCATCCTGACTATCTGCTACCGTCCATGTAGGAAACTCTATTTTTTTAATTCCAACATTATCGGACACATTACATGTAACTGTATATCCTTCGTTAGAAATATCAGTTACCGTTACATTGGATATAACAGGAGCCTGACTGTCCTGAGTAATATTAATTGTTTTTGAGTTTGCCCATGAATGATCACCGGAGCCAATATTAATTGCAGCAACATTAATTTCTACGCTTCCACCTATAGTCGAAGGGAACGTGGCCGCAAATCCGTGATAGTTTCCGCAGCCAAAAGCATCATTTACATCCGGACGCCAAATATTTGCAGTTGTTGCTCCAATAAAGTATGACTGGCCATCTCTGAATTCATATACATGAATAGATAAGTTTGCATTGACATCATCACCATCATATGCCCATCCTGTAACTGTAACCATGCCTTCTCCATCTTCATAAGCAGCATCAAATGCTATAACAGGCGATATACCCTGACGATAATTTGGTCTAACATAAATAGCTGTTAAACCATTACCCATCTTATGGCCTTGTAAATCATTAAAATACGAAGGTATCAAATTATCATAAACTATGCCATTTACATTTCCCTGAATAGACATTGTGGAACTTTTCATTATTCCAACATGTACAAATCCACCTTCCGGATTACAATAATAAAATAATAAATCTCCGGCCTGAGGCGTATTTACTCTTTGACCTCCTGCCTTAATCACCGCGTTGTACAAAGACGTAACTCCACCATTAAATGGAATAGCTTCTGATTGCCCTATATATTTTGCGCAATCAGATACAAAATCAGCGCACCACGCTTCATTGACCCTATAACCCAGAGAGGCTTGGCTTCTACCTGCTTGTGCCGTTGCAATAGCCACCATGTCTGTAGCCGGATTTCCAGTCAGAGTTGCAGGATAAAAATTATCCGAAACACTCTGTAGTGCATTAACTTTCATGCTCGGCACCAGAATCGCACTAAAAAAGAATAAACAAATCAAAAATGATAATAAAATTTTTCTTTTCTTTTGCATCAAAACACCCCCTGAATCATTCGGTTCAAAAACTCCGCTTATTCCGTACTATTTTGTACATCAAAAAACTATGGAAAAGATATCTGTATCTTTTTTATTTTTCTATCGCTTATTCTCTTTGATTATATATATTGTTTAATCTTTAATCTATTATCTAAAACGCCGAAATTTCAGGGCCGATTTTAAATTTTTGCATAAATTCGCATGCGCCGGATGCAATGCTCACAGAACTTGATGACGGAACTAAAATTCCTACAGACAATAAAATGGTCAAAGAAGTATATAAGCCTTTCCTGCCTGCAGTTTTAAAACTGACCAAAATCGTAAAAATGTAAGGAAGCAATCAGGAAATAGCTGATACGTTCGATGAGTCCCATAATGGTCGGAAAACTTAGTCCCTATATCCTGCACGAAAACTTATGCAGATGTCATCTTGAATTCTTTGATGCCTATCTCGCAGGAAGAAAAGATAGTCCCAATCTTACGAGTAACGAAAGCATTACAGTAAGTGAATTCGAACCGGATATGTAAAAAAAATCTCAGGTTATGAGCCTGAGATTTTTTATACTTTTAGGGTTCTTAAATATGCTTTCTGTTTATCGGTTATTCGATAACTTTCGATTGCTTTCTGAATTGTTTTATTGTGTGTCCAAGTTTCAAGTCTTTTCTCTTCGATAAATGGAATTACCGAATCATACTGCTTGGCAAGTGCTGTTGCAAAATACCAGGCAATCATCATTTTGACGTAGTACTCTTCGCTCTTTATTTTGATTATTTGTTCAGGATATTTTATTTCAAAATCTTCATCAAGAAAATGCTCCATCAGCATCTTTATTCCGAAACGGATCTTATATGTTTCTTTTGAGGCGATCCATTTTTTTATTTCGGAAAGAAGTTCTTTTTTATGCTTCTTAAAAATCTTCGGAGACATCTGATCGCATGTTGCCCAGTTGTTTACATACGGCAAAAAAGCATTCAGTTTTTCCATGCACGCCTCATAATCTTTCATATTGGAAATTATGAAAGCATGAAGCTGATTTTCTTCAAAGAACTCATGCGGAAGGTCATTCAAAAATACATCAATATCTTCGCGCTTAAGTAATTCTTTCGCATATGAACGAAGCTCGGGGGTTTTGATACCTATTACACTTTCTTTCGTAATACCCGGAGTAAGATTTGACATGAATTCCCTGTATTTTCCATCTCCGTTTTTGATCAATTCTTTTTTTATTTCTTCCGTTATTTTCATTGGATTACCCTTGCACCTTAAATCGTTTAATCAAGATAATCGGAAATACTCTCAACAACCGTTTTATAAAGTGCACACATTAACGAATGCTCATCATCTATGGTTTCGGTATCTCCGGAATCGGACGCCTTCTCCATTCTTAAAGCAATTTCAGACAATCCCATCGCTCCTATCATTTTGGATGTGCTCTTAAGAGAATGAACCTGGACGCAGTAATTTTTCCAGTCCTTTTTTTCATAATAATCTTTAATAAGCTGCATCTTCTTTTCGTATTCTTTTACATAATCTCCAAGAAGGGAAATATAGAATTCTTCATCTTCACCGCAGTAATGAAGGCCTGTTTCCTTGTCGACATATTTCGACGGGAAGCCTTTCTTTTCGCTTCCGGATGTTTTTTCCGCGTTTGTTTTATTTTTTTCTTTCACATCTGAAGTGCTTGTTTTATTGCTGTTTTCTTTTTGTGAAAGAACATCTCTTCCGTTTAATTTATCGAAGTTTTCTTTTAAGCCGGAAGTGCTTGCTTTATCGTTATTTCTGTTTGTGACAGAAGTTTTTGCAGTATCTGCGCTTTCATTTTTTACGGATACTTCTTTAACTTTTGTATTTTCGCTTTTTTCTTTTTTAGTACCCGAAATATTTTCCGCTGACTTTACATCAATTTCTTTTGCAAAATCTTTTTCTGAAATACGGTTTTCGGATATTCTCTTAGCATGTTCTGATGACGATGAAACGTACTGAATTTTTTCTTTCGGAAGATATTTGGTCATGGCTGAAAGAAGTGCTCTGCTGTCAATAGGCTTCGTAATGTAATCCTCAAAACCTTCTGCCAGATATTTTTCCCTTGCCCCGCTTACGGCATCCGCCGTAAGGCAGATAAATATCGTTGAAGCATTGATGCACTCAGCATTGCCTTTGATGTGATGCATGGCCGTAATACCATCCATGCCCGGCATACGCTGATCCATCAGGATCAGATCGTACTTATTGGACTTACACATCTCTATTGCTTCCTCACCGCTTATCGCTGTATCAATATTGATGTAGGTATTCTTAAGCAGTCCTCTTGCGACGGTCAGATTCATTACCGTATCATCAACAATAAGTATACGCGCATCGGGTGCATGGAAATTATCTTTCGGTGCTCTGAGTTCGCTGATGCTCTTTTCGAATTTTTCACGGAAGTTTCCGATAGGTTCTTCGGAAACAATTTTCTGAGGAATCGAAACGGTAAACTCAGAACCGCTTCCGTATTCGCTTTCGATTTCTATGGTACCGCCCATCATTTCCAAAAGACTGGCCGTTATCGCAAGACCGAGTCCTGTTCCTTCAACGGTACTGTTGTTTTCCATATCCACTCTCTGAAATTTGTTAAAGAGTTTAGATATGTCTTCTTTCTTGATTCCTATACCTGTATCTTTTACTTTGACAACAAGATTTGTCTGCTTGTCGGCATTGCCTTTTTTCTCTATTACACTCAGGCAGACTACACCCTTCTGAGTATACTTGACCGCGTTATTCAAAAGGTTCGTTATTATCTGACGAACTCTAACCTCGTCGCCGTAAAGGCCGTCGGGAAGCGACTCATCAACATCTACGATGAAGCTTATGTCCTTGCTCTTTGCCTTGAAAGAAATCATGTTGCTTACATCATTTATTACCGAACTGAGTTTATACTCGCTTTCGACGATTTCCATTTTTCCGGCTTCGATCTTCGAGAAGTCGAGGATGTCATTGATTATCGAAAGAAGGTTATTTCCGGCACTTTCGATATTGCCCGAGTAGTTGCAGATATCCGAAAAGATTTTTATTATTTCTTCTTTTTCCTCGGGAAGCATGTCTCTCGCTTCAAGACTTTCGCGAAGGATCATTTCGTTCATTCCGAGAACCGCGTTGATGGGAGTTCTTATTTCATGAGACATATTCGCAAGGAATTCACTTTTTGCCGCATTGGATTTTTCGGCATCACTCTTTTCAATTCTCAGTTTCCTCGACTCGAACGATTTCTGTTCCGAACTTACAACAAGAATGATCGTTGCGGTAAATAAAATGATAACCAGCGAAACTACAAAAAGCATTACCGCGATAACACTGAAAGGATCCGCATCTCCGCCATTACCTATTCCGGCCGTGATCGTATTTCTCATCCAGACAGCAAGAAAATATCCTCCGATACAGCATACGGTAATAAATACCAGATAAAAAGGTCTGAAAAGATTGTGAAGCCTGTCTCTGATTTCATTTCCAGATGAGGCCGCGCCGCCATAGGTTTTAATAACCGCAACGGGCAGAAGAATGCATGTTAGTTCGCATACAACCGACGCATAAGTATACGGATCAAGCCAGCTGTTCGGAAAAGTGAAACATGAAGAAGTCCACGCCGTATATTCAAAAAATGTATAAAAAAGCAGCACCGCTTCAATGTACGGCTTTCTTAAATTTTCAATTTCTTTACGTTTGGAAAAATAGCGGATCAAGTTGTTGATGCTGATGCAGGCGATAGCCGTCGAAAAACCTACCTGCCATAAATTATTGAAATAACCGCCAAACTGCAGATATAAAACAAGCTGAGCGATATTCAAAGGGATAGGAATAAGCGATGCTATGGAAAAGAATTTCAGGTTGTCTTCTTTTCGAAGAAAAACAAGAAGCAGCGTAAGAATTAGAAATGCAAGATTCCATCCGACGTATGAAAGAACAGATGAAACATTTGGGTAATCGTCCATTACGACTACGTATATGCCCCAGTAATAGTTTGAAAGCAGGTTCGAAAGCAGAAATCCGATAACAAATACGTCGGCTTTTGTAGGACGTTTTATATAATGAAAAAGGCAAACCATCAGACCTGCCAAATTTACCAATATACTGTAAATACTTCCAAGTTTTTCAAACAGCATAAAATAACCTCACCCGTTCCCATATCCTATTTTATTATTTTATTACTTCGACGTTATTTATTCTACAAAAAGGCAGAAAAATTATTTCCATTATCAATGTATATTTAAAACAACTATTTCCGGATTATTAAAAAATCTGGGAAGCGGCGTACTTTCTCTTGCGAGTCCGCGGCTTACTTCCATCAGACTTCCATTGGATAGTTCGTAGGTTCCGTCAACGTATCTGGCCATAAAGCCCTGATTGGGAGCATACATTCCCCTGTTTAAAAAAGGAATTCTGAACTGGCCGGCATGAGCATGTCCGGCCATAATAAGATCAAAATCAAATTTGGCATATTCGTCTACAGGTTCGGGACGATGTGAAAGAAGAAGTTTCAGATGAGAATCATCCGTTTTAGAATACGCATTTTTTAACTGTGCCCTCCACTCGGAATTTTTCAGTCTCGTGGGATCATCAACACCACAAACGTCAACAGGACAGCCGTTGACATCAATCGTCACACAACTGCCCTCAAGAACATTTATTCCAATATCTTTCATGTAACTTTTCATTTCGGTTACACGTTCGCTCCAGTATTCATGATTACCCGTCACATAAAAACAAGGGTACCTCTCCGCTATATATTCAGCTACGATCTTTGCATTCTTATCGTCCAGTTTATCATCGAAAAAATCACCGCCGAGCATCACTATGTCGGGCTTCGCTTTATCGATCATCCGGATCAGCGTTTTCTGATCTTTTCCGTAATAACATGAATGCAGATCCGTAATAAGAAGTACCCTTACATTCTTCCCTTCTCCGTCAATAAGATCAAGACTCTTCTCGTCTTTTAACGGTATGAAACTAAGCAAAGTCCAGACTGCAAGCACAAAAAGAACGCTGAAAAATACAATTGTTTCGATTCGATTTTTTCTTTTTTTCTTTTTGTTCCTGCCGTCCATTTAAAAGTTTCCTTTGCTGAAAATGATCAGTTATTTCATTTTAATGGGAATCCAGAGCTCACAGAATAAACCCGGCTTTCCATTGTCATAATACAATTCATAGTCCGTTTCTTCTGCAGCTTCGTAACCCATCTGAGGAAGGAATTCCCTGAATACGAAAGCCCCTCCATCCATCATCACGTTCGATCGTGTTCTGCGGCGTATCTTCTGTCCTGCATACCAGGGATATTTCTTCATCTGTTTTACCAATAAAATAGAAAGCGGAATCCAGGTTAATATCAGCTGTCTCAGACACTTTGCAAACCGTAAGTCTGTGATCGATCCTCTTCAATTCCATATATATGTCTCCTCATTTCCGATCTTTTCAATCAATGTACGATCTTTCTTATGGATTCCCAGTCAATGCAACGGATATAATTCTCATTTGCAAATTCCGTGTCTCTGTTCCAAGGTCTGTCATAAACCAAAACTTTCAGATCAGGAAGATGATCAAAAAACTTAAATGCCTTGGGAGAATCTTCTATCGCAAAATCAAACTTCATCCTGTAATAATCTTCAAGTTCAAGACTGTAATCACTGTATATTTTGTTATCGCGGCCATATTTGTTTAAACAGTATAATCGTACATTTTCCAATCCGTGAACGTCAAGCCACCGACGGGACGGTTCATACGAACTAAAAGGGCGTCCGGTTATGATCGACACGTCATACCCTGATGAAATCCATTCGTTTATAACCTCCGAAGCTCCCGGCGTTTCATCATATGACAAAAGAACTTCCGGCTCATGACCTCTTTGCAAAAACCGATCATACTGCTCCTCAGTCAGATTAAATGCTTTATCCAGATCAAAAAATCTTATGTTCTCATACGGAACATGTATATCAAACATCTCAACCGCAAGGTCCGAGAAATTCCTTGCGGTTTCACAGATGCAATCATCAAAATCAACATAAATTTTCATAATAATACCCCATGCTCCTTTTTCTCTAAAGATGCAGAAGCAGATTCAGACTATCCATTTGTATTTTCTCACAAAACCTATATTCCGGTATAATTGTCTATCAGCCTTTGAATGAATTAAACCAGTCTCTCTCTTCAAAAACTTTTTTCTTAGGTAACAGTGGGGTGCTTTCAGCCACTCCTACCGGTAATATACATACAACTTCATAATCCTTTGGCACCAAGAGAATATCAGCTATTTTGTCACATATCCTATCTTCATCTGTAATATGGCCTTCATACCAACAACTCTGATATCCAAGCTCCACAATCGTAAGTAGCATGTTCTCAATTGCAGCAGAGTAATCCTGCACTGCAAAGCATCTATCACGATATGCCTTTATTCTTTGCGTCAACACTACGATTAGAGCAGGTGCCGTTTCGCATATTGGAGGATTTATAACTTCATTAATTTTCTTTATAATTTCCAAGTCATCAACTGCTATAAAACTGGTTGTTTGCTTATTGCATCCTGATGGAGCGGCTATTCCGGCTTCCATTATTTTTACTAAATCATCTTTAGGAACCTGTTTAGAAAGATACCTTCCTCTATAACTGTGTCTTTTATTGATTGCTTCTATTACATTCACTTACATAATCCTCCCTGGTTAGAAAAATCAAAATTTTCTTTTCTTTCAAATTGAATGAATCCTTTTTTTATATCATAATAGGCAGTGTTATAAATGCACTGCCCTAATATATTGCTTATTTGATTACTCCCATTAATAATTGTTTTATATCTTTATGATTTCTTTTCAAACAATCTTTTTTTGAACATATATAATTTTGTCAGTACTCCGGTAGCATAAACTATTCCAAATGAGACATGGCTTGTCTCATTTGTCTATTAGGAAAAACTTCTCCCATAAAGATAATCCACAATGAGCTTGTCTACCTCTTTTGCCTTCTCATGATTGATTCCGTGTCCGGCATCATCCATAAAGATAACACGAAGAGGGTACCGCCCCAATTCCTCTGTGAGCTTCTCGCCGCCCAGCATTATGAACGGATCCATTTTTCCGACAATACACAGTAGTCTGTCCTTAAGAGAGAATATCTCCTCTTCGGTAAGTCCTACCACCTTGTGATTCATCATCGCACTCCGGTTAAATCCCGTCATGAGCTGCTTAAAGTGCAGG
>JAIKXN010000086.1 GCA_024684055.1 Lachnospiraceae bacterium
GGTATTCGGTATGCCGGGTATTCCCTGTGTGTACTACGGCTCAGAATGGGGTGCCAAGGCTGATAAGTCAGAGGGCGATCCTGCATTAAGAGCATGCTTTGACAAGCCCGAATGGAATGAACTTACAGACTTTATCTCCAAACTTGCCAACGCTAAGACAGGAAGCGAAGCACTCAATTACGGCGGATTCAGATCAGTCGTACTTACCAATAAGCAGTGCATCTTCGAGCGTAAGACTGATAACGAGCGTGTTCTCGTATGCATCAATATGGACTCTAACGAATATACAGCACACTTCGACGTAGGATGTGGATGCGCTATTGACTTAATCACCGGTGAGAACTTCGACTTCGGTGGCGGCACACATCTTCCCGGATACAGTGCCAAGTTCCTTAAGTGCGAGCATTAATAGACACCTCATTTGCGAAGAGTTATGTTTTTTATATAGAGTCTACATAAAAAAAAGATTGCTTATAGTCTGTTTATTTTACGTGAGGAACAAAAATGAGACTTGGAACATCATCACCTTTAAAACATGCTACCCCTGAAGAATGGGCCGAAAATCAGGTCCGGCTTGGATGCAGTGCCGTTGTTTTTCCTGTGTCGAGCAATGAGCGCGAGGAAAAGATAATTGCATACAAAGAAGCCGCCGAAAAACACGGGCTTATGATAGCAGAAGTCGGTGTCTGGAGAAATGCTCTTTCTTTGAATCCGACTGAAAGAAAAGCCAATCGTGATTACTGCGTTGAACAGTTAAGACTCGCTGATTTTCTTAATGCAAGATGCGCAGTAAATGTTGCCGGCTCACTCGGACCCGTGTGGGAGGGCGGCTACAAAGAAAACTTTTCGAAAGAGGCCTGGAAATTAACCGTTGAGATGGTACAGGATATTATCGACCGCGCAGATGTAAAGAATACATATTTTACTCTTGAGCCGATGCCCTGGATGATTCCGATGGGACCGAAAGAATACGTAAGGCTGCTTGATGAAGTCGGACGCGACAGATTTGCCGTTCATATGGATATTATAAACATGATTAATTCGGCAGACAGATATTTTCATGCTGACGAATTTATCGAAGAATGCATAGATTTGCTCGGCGACAGTATAAGAAGCTGCCACATAAAAGATGTACACTTAAACAGAAGATACACATTACGGCTTGAAGAATGCGGACCGGGAGATGGTGAATTTCCGCTTAAAAAATATGTCACAAGAATAAATTCAATTGACCCCGAAATGCCTGTAATTCTCGAACATCTCGAAAAAGATGAGGATTACATCAAATACTTAGGATATTTAAAGGAGGAACTAAATGGCTTATACAAGACTCTCTGATGCCAATGAAATAACCGCACGATATATGGATTCGATTCTTATTGAGCAGAGGCTCATTGATTCTCTTTTAGCAGATTTATCTTTTAAATTCCTTGGCGAAACATTCGCAATGCCTGTGATGACACCTGCCTTTTCGCATCTTGGCAATTATAACGGCAGAGAAAAAACAGGTCTTGAGGAATATTCAATTGCGGCAAAAGAATGCAATATTCTCAATTTCTGCGGAATGATGGAAAATGATTTGTTTAAAAAAATCATCGATACAGGTGCGAAAACTGTTCGAATCGTAAAACCTTATGCAGATAACGGAAAAGTAAGGAATCAGTTTCAGTTCGCTGAAGAAGTCGGCGCCTTCGGAATCGGAATGGATATCGACCATATTTTCGGTGATAAAGGATACGATGTAGTAATCGGTGAGAAGATGGAAGCGCAGACATTCGATATGCTTAAAAGTTATGTTGATTCCACCAGGCTCCCTTTTATCGTTAAAGGCGTTTTAAGCGTTTCTGATGCAGTTAAATGTGCCGATATAGGCGCAAAAGCCATAATTGTCAGTCACCATCACGGTCGCCTACCCTACGCTGTTCCGCCTATGATGGTTTTGCCCGATATAAAAGAAGCTCTGGAAGGCAGGGATGTACAGATAATCGTTGACTGCGGAATCGCAAGCGGTGCTGATGTATACAAAGCAATTGCTCTGGGCGCAGATGCTGCGGCTGTAGGAAGATCGATGCTTCCTTTACTTGAAAGTGACGGGGCGAAAGGCGTTAAAGAATTCATACAAAGCATAGGAAACGAACTTCGCTTTATTATGAGTTGCACAGGCTTTGCCAAAGTATGCGATATTGATGATTCGGCATTATACTTTAAAGGTTCTTTTTAGTTAATATTTCCCTTGACATGCGACAGCTGTATGTCATATCTTATTTTTATAATCTACTTAATAAATGGGAAATATCATGAAAGAAACTGACAGTTCAAAAATCTTAAGACAGGTGCGGCTTTATTACGCATTTTGCACAATAAAAGACAAGCCCATTACACCGAAAAAAGCAATGCTTGAAGCATATATTAAAAGCCATCGTACATTTGAACGAGACTTGATTGATCTTCGCGATGCCGGTGTTGTTAATGCCGTATACGACAGACATAAAAAAGGACTGGTGTTTTATCGTTGCGAATTTGATGAATCCGTAACCGGAGCAAGAAGATCACGCTTAAAACACCTAAACAGATTATGCACTGTCATGGTCGGATTGCCCCAATATGGAATGGAAGAATATTACGAAATATTGGAATATCCTGAGGATTATATAAGAAACGGCGAGCCTTACCAGTTTCCTGATATTATAGCCCAATATGAGGCTCTTTTCCCCGACGCCAGCATAAGAACAAGACAAAGAGATTTTCAAATTCTTAACCGCGTCGGAAAATATGCCTGTCTTCATAATGAATTCATGGAAGAACCCGATTTTGAAATAAAATATGATAAAAAATTTAAAGCTTACATATTTTTTATATATCAGACTAATTCTTATAACGAGGCGAGATACATTTTTGAGGTCAAAATGATTGATGGCTAAAATTATACCATTTAATTTTGCTGTCTGATTATGCCTTCTAATTATGCTGCCCGGTTATACTATCTTCGGGCAATCAACTTTGTCTGCTATAGAAGCCGGATTTAAGACTACGGCTCGTCTCGCTTCATCACCGAAATAAATGTAATCCAATATATCACTCTGTATAGTTAACAAAGTGTCAAGATCTGCCATCGGGACGATATCTCTCTTTTCGAGCATGATTGCAGCTACAGCTGCTGCCTCACGCGCTTTTTCGTAATCCCTTGCATCATATGCCATGGATTCGTCTTTATATATTAATACTTCCGGATTTGTCTCATAATAGAGTTCTTTTAAGCGCGGAAAAACAACAAAGTCCGCATCTTTAAAATCTTCTCTTATCATCAGTTCAAACTTAAGTTCATCTTCCAAATCGTTACGCCTGTTCAAAAAATACTTCCAGTTTACTGCCTGACCAATGAGATAAGAGTCCTTTCTTCCTTTTAGAATCTCGGAATAATTTCTGACATATATCCCATCAGGATTCTTATATCCGGTTTTCATTATGGAATCAATCTTTCGAAGTCCCTGTTCGTTAAGAGCAACCAAAATGAGTTTCTTAAGCGACTTTTCTTTGTCTTCGGCATCTACATTAACTGCGTAAACGGCCTTGCATTCATATTTACGCTGCATATCCGTACATATACGAATGTGATCGGAATCAGGAGAATCAATTGTTATAACTCTCTCGGAATCAGATATACTTAAATCTCCTTGGAAATCCAGCATTTCAAGGGCTTCGCAGATAATATGTTCAACAACATTCGGAGTCACGTTTATTTTAAATATATCGTTAAGCTCGACTGCTATGTCTTCCAAACTCGTTTTGCCCATATCATCCAGTCCATAGTACATGGCAACAGCATCCGAATAAAGATACGGAAGTTCTGAGAATCTTTCAAGTTTTGAAATATCAGCTTTTGTTAAATCTCTTTTCATAACACAATCTCCTTTTATATTTTATAATCCAAACCTATTATCTGTTCGTAATTATTTTGTCTATAAGGCCGTATCTTAAAGCATCTTCGGCACTCATCCAGTTATTGCGGTCCGAATCGATTCGCACCTGTTCTTCATCTTTATCACATTGTTTGGCCAATATTTTATTTAGCTTTTCCTTGGTCCGAAGGATATGCTCGGCAGCGATCTGCATGTCGGTTGCCTGTCCCTGGCTGGCTCCAAGAGGCTGATGAATCATGATTTCCGAATTCGGAAGTGAACATCTTTTTCCCTTGGTACCGCCCGCCAAAAGGAATGCTCCCATGCTGGCAGCCATACCGGTGCAAATAGTTGAAACATCACACTTTATGTAATTCATTGTGTCGTAGATAGCCATTCCGGCGGTAACAGAACCTCCGGGAGAATTAATATAAAGGTAAATGTCCTTATTGGGATCTTCCGACTCGAGGAAAAGAAGCTGTGCAACCAGACTGGTAGCTGTCGCATCATCTACTTCTCCGGAAAGAAAAACAATTCTTTCTTTTAGGAGCCTGGAGTAAATGTCAAACGGACGCTCCCCCTTTGCTGTTGATTCGATCACGGTCGGAATATAATTCATCATTCTCTTATCTCCTTTCATATTTATTCAAAATGTCAGCATTTTCTTCAAAATATTCTTTTATAATCTGTCTGTACTTTTCAGACTCTTCTTCAGTTGGGAGTCTTAAGCGTTTAGCTTCTAATAGTTCCTGCATGGGACGGGAATTCTTTAAAGCATTTATTGTAATATCAATTGATGTGTAACCTCCATAACCCATTCCCCTTATCAGATAGGTTAATTTGTCTGTATAGAAAACTCTCACGCCCTCTGTCTTACTTGATGAATTCCCGAATTGTACATCATCTATCGTGAATCCACCAAAAAAACAATCATTATTAATAAGCTCTATATCACGAACATATAATACTTCTTCATCCCAAACACCATTTTCATCTTTTTTATTCAAAAAGATGACAGGCGGATTAGTTTTAACCAAATAATCATACAATTTCCAAATAACCTCACTTTTTAAGCTAACAGGTCTTTCTTTAATAGGTTCTCTCATATTAATTTACCTCCCAACTTTTAAAATTTTTATTGTGTAGAGATAATACCAAAATGCGTTGTTTTTAATGCGACATTTGTATGTCGTAAAATAGAAAGTAAAAATTTTTTAAAAAAATAAAAGAGCGATGTTTTTTGTTTGAAACATCGCTCTAATACATAATTATTTTTTCTCTTTATCCGCCCAAAAGCATCACGGTAATGGCCCACAACAGAAACAACATTGAACCACATGAAAGCCAAATAATTCCACGTTTTTTATTCTGTGTAACTAATTTATTTAATTGTTCTCCCGTTTGTATCCTGTCTTCTGTAGAGGTTCTCTCAGATTCACCACAAAAAAGTGATGATAGTCCTATTCCACAAAAAGATTTTGACACTATACAAACGATAACTGCTGAAAAAACAATAAATATTATCTTGCTCATAGTAGATACTATTTAGGCCTGAATTCATCTTTAAAAATCTTACTGACAAACTCTTCACCCAAATCAAATACATCTAACCCCTCTTTTGTTAATTGATAATACTTTGACTCAAGGTTTTTCTTTATTTCATCTCGATCTTCGTCAGTTACTATCGGGGTTTTATTAATTCTATATTCCAACGAAATAACCCATTCAAAGACAAGTTTTGCCGTTTCTTTCGGATTTCTTTGAAAATAATCATTTACATAATTAATTATGCCTTCGTAGGTAACAATATTGGTGTTTCTCGGATGAAAGACAATTTTATCATTGCTTAGCATTTTAAATATCGAATGTTTTTCATTCACTGATTTACCCGATATTAATGAATTCTTTAATTGCTGGCGAGCTTTTATCTCATCTTTTTTCAAGTAGTTTAACACTTCCTTTATATCCGATTTTTCATAATCCAATAATAAAGATACTGCAGATCCGGACTGTGCATAACCTGATTTGATATTATATTCTATACGGGCTTCCCACCCCTTCTTCTTAAGTGTATTCAACTTTTCAATTATTGAATTAAATTCGTTTTCATCATTTATTCCTTTAATCCATGTATTACCAATATTGAAATATAAATTCACATCATAATTACCATATCTGGATATATAATCTATTTCATTTAAATAATATTTTGCTTTAACCTTTCTTGCTTTTGTGGTATTGTCGATATTTTTAACACTAATTGTCCACCCATATGGATCAGATACTGCCGCCCTTCCTTCATGACGATCAATTAACTTCCTGCCTTCAAGAACACCTTTCTTTGCTTCAGTCTTAACTAAATTATTCAAAATGGATTCAATTACTGCATCATTTTGGGGACTTACTTTATTAATTGCATAATTTTGAAAAATGAGCTTACCGTCAATGATTCTCGAAGTAACTCCTTCTTGTTGTCTTTGTATAGAAAGAATATTTTGAGTCAAATCAAAATTTCTTTTAATACTTTCTTCTATAAAATCTGTATATCTTCCATATTGTTCATTTAAAACTTCTAAATACTGTTTTATAAACTTGGTTGCATCGTCGTTTCTTCCTTTAATCAAAGATTCTAATATTTCGATTATTTTCTCATATGTTATTAATTCATAACCTTCATATATCAAAGATTCTTTGCACCAATTTTTAATATTAGTATCTAAAAACAGAAAATAATTCTTTTTATCTGAATATTTATTATTTATGTAATATCTATAATACTGGCACTGCCAATCATGCTGAGCTGATCCGTATTTATTTTCTATAGTACAGGTAAAACTCTCGCCAACAATCAAGATGTCTATTCTACGATCTCTTGATTGTTCTATTTTCTGTTTTTTCTTATCAGGTTGATTATCTACATTTTCTTCTTTATCCTTATCATTATCAGCATTTATTTTGTCATATTCTTCTTTTAATTTAGCATCGGATCTAAGTGCATCTTCAAAATATTTTGTTTCAGCCGATACTTCAGTATCTATAAATATGTCTTCATCAAATAGTTTTTCCCAATTTATTTTCTCAAATGATTCTGATTCCACTGAAGAGAAAAATTTCACTGCAAAAGATTTCCCAAACCCATGATTTTTGACATTCTTATCCAAGAGCCATGCAAGCATGTTTGAATGTCTAACCTCATGGTCACTATTTCTTAACACTCTAAACGGATTAACGTCTTCTCTGTAAGCTATTTCATTCAAAACTTTTAATACTCTTTTTTCAGTTTTTTTGTTTATATCATTAACGCTTTCTACTCTTTGTATCATATTTGTTCTCCATATTTCTTTTCTCTATTCAACCGCCTCATGCAATTTCCTCAGCACCTTCACCATCGCGAATGTATCAAGGCCGCAGTACTTAAGAAGGTTGGTGCGGAGCTCTGCGATTTCTTCGGGGGATTTGGTGGGCATGGTGAGGAATGCTGCGGAGGCTTCGCCGCCGTTATGAACCTGGCTCAGGCTGTGGTAATCAAGCTCAGGGTCGTTGGGGTACAACGCCGGTAAAACATGCTTGATGGAATATGAGCCTTCCATGTCGTTGTTGTAATACGCTTTGCTTTGGAAAGGAATCATGAGGTCCTGCATATGATCGAAAATATCCATCAAGTGATCTGCAAGATCAGGATATAATTCTGCAAGTTCTTTGATTCTTCCTTTTTCAAAGCCCATGTTAAACGCCAGTGAACAAACACCTTTCGGAATATCTCTGCAGAGGCTTTCTGCTATCTCTCTTCTCGGGTCGGTTCCTTCCTTTGCAAGAAACTCTTTATGGTCCAAATGTCCATCTTCATATTCGATATGTAAGGAATACTGAAACGGGATCTGAGCGTAAGGCTTTCCGCCTTCGAACTCCGGAATGGCCTGCTGGAATGTCTCGAAATCCAAATGGTATAAAGGATAATAA
>JAIKXN010000087.1 GCA_024684055.1 Lachnospiraceae bacterium
TTATTATCCTTTATACCATTTGGATTTCGAGACATTCCAGCAGGCCATTCCGGAGTTCGAAGGCGGAAAGCCTTACGCTCAGATCCCGTTTCAGTATTCCTTACATATCGAATATGAAGATGGACATTTGGACCATAAAGAATTTCTTGCAAAGGAAGGAACCGACCCGAGAAGAGACATCGCCGAAAGCCTTTGCAGAGACATTCCCAAAGGAGTCTGTTCACTGGCATTTAATATGGGCTTTGAAAAAGGAAGAATCAAAGAACTTGCAGAATTATTCCCGGATCTTGCAGAGCACTTGTTGGATATTTTCGATCATATGCAGGACCTCATGATTCCTTTCCAAAGCAAAGCATATTACAACAACGACATGGAAGGCTCATATTCCATCAAGCACGTCTTACCGGCGTTATATCCCAACGACCCCGAGCTCGATTATCACAGCTTAAGCCAGGTTCATAACGGCGGCGAAGCTTCCGCAGCATTCCTCACCATGCCCACCAAAACCTCCGAAGAAATCGCAGAGCTCCGCTCCAACCTTCTCAAGTACTGCGGCCTCGATACATTCGCAATGGTAAAGGTGCTGAGGAAATTAAAAGAAGTATGTAAATAACATAAGAGAAAAGATAGGAGAAGAATTTTATGACAAATGAGATAAACTATAATGCATTCAAAACGATTATAGAAGCGTATGTTACAAACTTAAATGTTCTTCAAGTATTATATCGAAAAAATATTGATGAAACAAAAAAAGCAGAAGTAGTAAAATACATTAATGGGTATGAAGAATATTGGGAAAAACCTTTAAAAGAGAACGATTTAGATAAAGAACAACCATCGTGGAAACATGCAAAGCCTATCATTAAAAGTATATTAGAAAAGCAGGAAGGCGTAATATATGGTGGTATTACTAGTAACGGAAATACATTTAGTATAAATGGAATAAACTTTGGAATTAATATTATTGGATGGATGGATAATACAAAAGGAAAATATGTTTATCAGCAGACAATGAAAAAAAATTTCAGCTATATATTTTATGATGGTATGTTAAATATTGATTCAGCTGCTGATGGTGGTTGTTGGACAGAAAAAACTATAAAAGGTATTGAGTGTGAACAACTACAGAAATTGTTGATTACTATCGGTAAGACTAAGATTAAATCATCTCCGGAATTGGTTATAGATGGAAATCTGTACAATGATAAAATAACAGATAGTTTTAAAGCATTTATTGATTTTTATATTTGCGAGGTGAAAACATATATGGTTAAAAAATGTGTACGTTTATTAGAGTATAAAAATAATATCATTCTTCAAGGAGCACCCGGTACGGGAAAAACATATATTACGGACAGTATTGTTCTTGGGTTAATGGGTGTAGAAGTAGCTAAAATGAAAAGAGAAGAAATAACTGGAAAAATAAATGAACTTAAAGAAAAAGATGCGCAATTGGCATTTTGTACTTTCCACCAGTCTATGGATTATGATGATTTTGTTATCGGATTACGCCCTGAAATACAATACGAAGAAGACGCACAGGGTAATAAAAAAGCAGTTGGAGTTGAATACATAGCAAAGCCGGGTATTTTTAAAATAATTGCTGATAGAGCAAATAGGGAATATGAAAGATGGGAGAATGATACGAAAAATCCAAAAGAACCACTGAAAAAATATGTTTTGGTTATAGATGAAATAAATAGAGGAAATATTTCAAAGATTTTTGGTGAATTAATTACGTTATTGGAAAAAGGAAAAAGATTAGGTTCAGATCAACCTATTTCAGTTAAGCTTCCGTATTTGAATGAGGGAGAAAACAAGTTTTCATTACCTCCCAATCTATACATAATCGGAACAATGAATACTACTGACCGAAGCGCCGGTAATATAGATTATGCAATTAGAAGACGTTTTGCGTTTGTTACATTGGAATCCAAATGTGATGCTGTAAGCGAGTATTATGCAGATAAAGATGAAAAGATAAAAAAGGCAGCAGTGAAATTGTTTGAAGAAATAAATGGAAAAAGCAATGAAAGTGGTTTCATGTATGATAATAAAGATGACTCCGAAATTGATTTAGAAGATTTAAAAATTGGCATAAGTTATTTTATGGCAGAAACTAAAGAAGAGTTAGAATTAAAACTAAATTATGAAATTATCCCATTAATTAAAGAATATATTAAAGATGGTTTGCTTAAAAAAGATGATGACGCACAAAAAGCAGCGTTTGAGAGATGGAGAAATGTTGTAAACGACATTTAAGGTTTTAATGATTAGTTCACTTAAATGAGCGAACGAAAAAGCGAGGCATTGAATGGCAGACACATATAGCAAATATATTTGCAACGAACATAATTATTTTATCTTTAAAAAGAATGAATCGCCCGAAAGTGTTAAAACAAAAGGAAAGAAAAAAGCCACTAAAAACGATAGTATATTCTTTCCCAGTTATGATTATCCCCCAAAGGATAATGTAATATATTATGATTCCCAATCGGTTTTTTTGGGAACGGGAAAAGATACTTTTACTCCTCAAATTGAATATGATTCAGATAATAAAACATATTGTTATTACGTAAATCCTGAGTCGGGGAGGGATAAAAAGGCTTTTTTTACGAGTGAAAAGATAAGAGTATGTTCAAAAGAAGAAAATGAGGTTTCAGAGAGTGAAGAGACAGATGTCAAATTCAGCGAAGAAAACAGTGGAGATTACAAAGATGTCTATTGTGCATCATATTTGATTGGAGCGCAGTGGATTCATGAAAAGGGAACCAAGGGGCGAGATAGAGCTCCTTACGCACTTGTGATTGCACCAAAAGTTAAAAACATAGACTATTCAGAAATGTTTATGACATGTCTTCAAAGCGGTATAGAATCTGAAGAGTTTTCGAAGATGTATGGTGTTGATTTCGAAGCTAAGGAAGGCAATATTTTTGCGCCAAGCGTTGCTTCAGCTCTTGATCCATTGCTTTTTGCTCATTTCGTTTCGATGGTTGAAAAACTGCTTAAAAGAGGTTTGAAGAAAGACTACATTTATCGCAGTGATAATTTGAAGAAACCTAAAGGAAGAATTGACATTCAAAAGAATGAAAGAAAAAATGTTATGGCCAAAAGATATGACAGAATTTATTGCAATTATTCTGAATACTCTATAGATATTCCGGAAAACAGAGTTATAAAAAGAGCACTTATTTTTGTGAAAAAGACTCTTTCTCTTGATGGAGCAAGCAAAAGCAGTAATGCTATTTTATTAAAGGTCCGAAAAGCTTTAAGTGAAATGGAAGGCGTTAGCGACCAGATTCAAGTATCAGAGATAAAGAAAGTCAAAAGTAATAAGCTTTATCGAGAATATCCGGAGACAGTGCGATTGGCAAAAATGATATTAAAGAGATATGGATATTCATTAACCAATATAACTAATGATACAAAAGAAGTTCCTCCTTTCTGGATTGATATGGCGGGCCTTTTTGAACATTACACCTTGGTAATGTTAAAAAAGCAATTTGGAGAACGTATATTATATCAATGTGATAAAGATATAAAAAATAAGCCATTTGAATTTCACTGGAGACCGGATTTCTTGTTGAAACAAGGAGATCAGGAAAATCAGATTCCTATGATCCTGGATGCAAAATATAAACCGGCTTTGAAAAAAGATAAACCCAAACCGGATGATGTTCGAGAGTTGAGTGGATATTCAAGGTTGATGCAAGTACAAGAAATAATAGGTGTAAAAAAGGACACTCCATATACAATTCCATGCGTCCTTTTATATCCCATAGATTCTAAAGATGACAATGATAATTCACAGAAATCTTTGGCTGAAATATTGACGAAAGAGGGATTGAAAGAAAGTGGATGTCGAATAGATGGTTTAGAAGAGTTTTATGCTATTCCAATAAAAATTCCTATGTTAAACGTTACTGCAAATGCCGAATAATAAATTGAAATAGGTAACTATCAATAAATTTTAAAAAATTTTTGCAGAGCAAAATTATGCCATACAGCTGTCGCATAAGTATAACCCCTATATGATAATATGATTTCACAAAAACAAGAAAACATATTTATCTCAGGGAGGAATAGATTATGGCATTGGCAGAAAGTGAAAGAATAGCTCAATTATTAACCAAGGATGCGGGAAAAATAGTAACTGCAGCTTTATTCGCAAAGGATTATGAAACTAAAAAGCATTCCGAAAGAGTAGCAAAATACAGCAGAGAGATTGCTATTCGTTATGGTTTAACAGAAGAAGCTGAGATCATCACCATATGGGCTCTTCTTCATGATGTAGGTAAAATAGGAATTCCCGAAATGATTCTTAATAAGCCTGGCAGACTTATGGAAATGGAAGAAGAGATATTAAAAAGACATACTCTTATCGGCGAGGAAATTCTTAAAAATATTAAGGACTACCCCAAGTTGGCATCTGTTGCCCTCAGCCATCATGAAAGATTTGACGGA
>JAIKXN010000125.1 GCA_024684055.1 Lachnospiraceae bacterium
TTAAATTTATTCTCGCGTTTCTTAATTTTTTCATTTACTTTTTTAAGAAGCTCTCTGTCGTAATCATCGCTGCCGTTTCCGATATTTCTCTCGCGATATTTGTAATCGCTGTTGACTTTGCCGGATTTTTCGTAAGCTGATGTTCTTTCATCGAAGTCTTTTCCAACTGCGGAATTTCCCATGTTTCCGTTTGTTCCGAATTCAGAATGCTCTTCGCTTACGGCACCGCCGTTCTTTGCAAACAAATCGTCATCCGTAAAATCCGATTTCATTGATTCGTACATTGCCTTACATTCTTCACATTCGTTTATATGATTTTCTATTATTTTAATGCTGTCTTCGCTGCATACACCGTCAATATATGAGGGAAGCAGATCTTTAACAAGAATACAGATTTCATTCTTCATTTTGCATCATTCCTTTCAACTTTTCCTTGCACCTGTAAAAAGTGACTCTCGCCCAGTTCTCGCTCTTATGAAGCACATCTCCGATTTCCTTAAAAGAAAGATCCGAATCGGTTCTAAGTCTCACTACATCTCTTTCGATCTGAGACAGTTTCGCGATGCATTCGTTAAGTTTCTTTCTCTCGTCCCGCTTTATGACTTCCTCTTCCACATTGGTACCGGAAGCGTACTCGGGAAAATCTTCGTCGTCGAGTGAAACGTTTTTATTCTCTTTTTTCTTAAGATAGTTGAAATATATGTTTTTGGATATCGTACAGAGCCAGGCAAACAAGCTGCCGTCTTTAAATGAATCGATATTTTTTATTGCTCTGTAAAACGTTTCCGATACTATATCGTCTGCAAGAACGGGATCGTGACAAATCGAAACCGCGTATTTCTTTAAAGGTGTTGCGTATCTTAAATATATTTCTTCCATGTCGGAGAGGTTGGCGCCGCTCATCTTTCTTACCTCGCTTCTAACATGTAAACAAACATTGAAAAGAAAACGTTACAAAATATTTTAAAAATTTTTTAAATAGTCGGAAAATTATAAAGGAAGTGTTCCTTTGCACACGGGGTAAGCCGTGCAGCCGTAAAATTCCCCGTACATTCCATTCCTTAACTTCATGATGCTTCCGCATTTCGGACAAATTTTTGCATTTAATTCCGCATTTCGGATTTCTTCACCAAGCTTCTCAAAAACAGCCTGATTCATCCTGCAGTCATTAAGTGCCCTGTGCGCACCCTCGGTCTCAATATCGTAGTAATCTGCCAGATCGACAAGTGTATGATGATCGAGTTTGGGAAGAACCATTCGAGCAAGCGGAAGCGTATCGATATAATCATTTCCGACATAATTGCCGAAATACTTCTTCGCATCCCTGCATATGAATTTCATATCGAATGTATGAATATTATGTCCGACAAGAACCATATCCCCTATGAATTCAAGAAAATCACCAAGCGCTTTGTCAAATGAAGGAGCATCTTTAACCATATAGTCATAGATACCGTTTACCGAGCTTGCATAATCGGGAATCGGACAACCCGGATTAACAAGCGTTGTGAACTCATCAACCACTTTTCCGCCTTTTACCTTTACCGCGGATATTTCGATTACCTCATCTTTTTTCGGCGAGACACCGGTGGTCTCAAGGTCGAATACCACATAATCTTCAATGTATTTGCACATCTTTCTTCCTAAATCATTTGATAACATAACATCCCTCTTTTAAATTATTTATATTTTTTATGCAGGCAAACATTTCCGTTTTATTCCTGCCTTTGTTTGCTTTTTTTTCGGTTTTTCCGCTTATTTCAATCAGGCCGGCAAACATTTCCGCATTATTCCTGCTTTTGTTTGCTTTTCAGATTTTTCAGGAAGTTTAAAATTTTATATTGATCTGCTGTTTTGTTTTGCATTTTTCATTATGAAAAGCAGAGATTCTCTTCCAAGCAAAAATAAAAATTAAATATCCTTCCAACACGAAACACTGAAATAATATTATATCATAAATATGCCTGAACGGATTGTTTATGGCTTATTGCCAGTTCAATAATCCTGTGAAATTATCCCAAACTGTCTTTTAGTATTCATTTCCAATCAATAATTCCTGCAAAATATCAGGCTGTTTCTCCCAGCCGTCGGCCTAAATTCATTACTGATTGAAAACTCTTTGAAAAAATTTTAAAATTATCCTTGACTATGACGTTACGTAATAGTTTATGGTTATATCACACGGAAAGGAAAACGATATGAAAACAGTCAATGAAGTCAGCAAACTTGCAGGCGTAAGCATACGAACCCTGCAGTATTACGACAAAATCGGGCTCTTGAAGCCGGCAGAATATACGGAGTCCGGATACAGAATGTATGACGATACAGAACTGGAAAAACTGCAGCAGATTTTACTGTTTCGCGAACTCGAGTTTCCTCTTAAGGAAATAAAAGAGATAATCGAAAGTTCCGATTTCGACAGAAAAAAAGCACTCGATCAGCAGATAAAACTTCTGACTTTGAAAAAGGAGCATCTGGAAGATCTTATTTCTTTTGCCCGTGAATTAAAAAAGAAAGGAAATAAAAAAATGGATTTTACGGTATTTGATACAGCAAAAATAGACGAATATGCGAAGAAAGCCAAAGAAGAATGGGGCAACACCGCCGCATACAAGGAATATGAAGACAAAGCGTCTAAAAGAAGCAGGGAGGATGAAAAAGCAGTAATGACTGAATTCATGGGAATCTTCAGAGAATTCGGTTCGATTAAAAACTTAAGCCCTTCATCCGACGAGGCACTGGCAATGGTGCAGAAATTAAAGGACTACATCACAGAACATTTCTACAACTGCACTGACGA
>JAIKXN010000187.1 GCA_024684055.1 Lachnospiraceae bacterium
TATAGTAAAAAGCCAAGAGGGATGTTATAATAATTTATATGTAAAGAAATCAAATAATTAATTGTGAAAGGAATGAATTATGGATATAAAAAAAGAAGCAGAAAATATAATCAAAAATGTTGACAAGGAAGATGTGAAAAACATCGTTAACAAGGCGTTGGACACCAAGGCGGCAGATAATGTAATCGATAAGATTAATGAAAAAACAAGCAAAGTTGATGTTAGTAAAGAAGACATTAAGAATGTAGTTAATACGGTTCTTAAATAATCTTAAAGTTAAGAAGAAAACAGTTCTAAAGAACCCCAATCTGATTTTTTGATTGGGGTTCTTGAATAAATATTTCAGTACTTTTTGAGTTCCAAAAGGGAGAACGAGAATGGAAGAAATAAACGGACAATGGATAATGCATGGCGTCGAATGGGACGATCCTTCGTGTTTTCACGATGTTGAAACGCTTATAGAGTACATAGAGAAAATAGGATTCCTGCCTCTTTTTGAAAATTCGGTGGAAGGATTTTCTGTGGAGGAACATACAAGTCCGGAATGCTGGTGGTGCGGCGATCCCGAAACAGACCCATGGATATGGAGGACGATTATTGCAGCTGAGGGCAAAATCGGTTACGGAAAATTTTTCGGAAAGAAGGCCGGATTTATAAGCAAAAAATGGTTTCCGTATTTTGCCAATATGAGAAGGGACGGATATGATTTCGATTCGCTCTGGGATGACGGAAAAGCGAGTATGAGACAGAAGAAAATCATGGACTTGTTTGATGATGAAGTTACCATGCTTTCATATGAAATAAAAGAAAAAGCGGGATTCGGAAAAGGCGGAGAAAAGAATTTTGAAGGAACTATAACGGATCTTCAAATGAAAACTTATCTTTGCATGAGAGATTTCCAAAGAAAAAGAAACAAAAAAGGTGAAGAGTACGGATGGGATGTTGCGGTATATGCAAAACCCGAGCAGGTTTTCGGATATAAACATGTAACAAAAGCTTACAAAGAATCACCCGAAGATTCAAAAGAAAAGATTCTTAAGCAACTTAGGAAATATTTTCCGGATGCCGGAGAAAAAATAATCAGATAACAAAATGAAAATATAAAAAAGATGGAGGGCATTACATGCAGGAAGATTCGATGATGATTGCCATACCAAGAGACTCTGAAGATTTTAAAGATCCGGAGGTGTTGAAAAACAATCTGGATGCAAATGAAAGCACCAATGTTCTTTCATTTGAACTTGATCAGTATGAAAGGTTTGAAATAAAACTTACAATAGACGGAAGATTATATACTATATGGCTTTCACTTGAACCTGTCGAGATTCCCAGGTTTATAAGAATGGATCATCAGTTTTCAAAAAAGGATGTGGAGGTGCTTCAGAAAGTAACGCTTGGGCTGGGTGTAAACATGATTTATAACGGTGATTCAAGGATTTGTTTTTACGATCAGATTCGTATAATCAATATTCTGGTTCCGGATGTCGTTGCTGTAATGGATATTCCTTCGGAAAAACTGCTTTCAGGCAAGTGGCTTGCTCTGGCTGCGCAGTCAAAGGTAATGCCTGCTCCCAGATATCTGTTTACTGTGCAGGCGGTATATGGTGACGAAACGGATGAAGTATGGCTTCATACACACGGATTAAAAAGATGCGGACTATATGAACTTGAAATACTCGATTCAAACAAAGATTCATACGAAGCACATTATCAGGTAATAGAAACCATGGCATACATAATGATTGAAAGCGAGGAAGGCGTAAATCCCGGCGAGCCTGTGTTCAACGCCCATCTTTCTAACGGTGACATTCTTGTAACAACGGCAGTTGAATGGAAAGAAGCACTTCATTTTTATCCCGACATAAAGTTCGGAAAAAATGATGACAGGGATGAATATCATTCCGATGATTATTACGCTCTTATGGCGTACGCAAATTATGATGATTCTGAAATGAAGATATATACAAAACTTCAGGATTATGAAAATGATCTGACGGATAATCCGGTATTTCTTGTCAGTACGTCTGAAACAGAGAGAATGAGCGCACTTGCGAGAGAAAGAATAAGCTATCTTATATTTGCTTTCGAGAATCTTGACTGCAAATGTGTCGCCAAAATCGGATTGGAGACGGATCCCGAATACAGGGAAGAAAATGAAAAAGAACATATTTGGTTTGATGTTAAGGGATTTAAGGACGGAAAAATCATAGGCGAGCTTACGCAGGAACCCTATTTTGTATCAGGAATTAAAATCGGAGACGTTGGAACGTATTCCTTGAGCGATGTGACCGACTGGTTGATCCTTACCGAAGAAACAAGAATAACTCCTGACGATGTGTATCTTATAGCAAAGTAGCATGGGGCAATCAAAATAAATTGTAAAAAATGATTTTTGTGGGGAATGCTTAGGTATAATCGGTCAGGCTGCAAGGAAGAAAAAGAAATATAAATATCATAATACAAATTGCAAAATTTCCGACTCGGGAAAGGGATAGCTGAATTTCTACAAGCATCAAAAACAAAAATCAAACCTGATTCGATTTTTGATCAGTTATATTTTTTCAATTTATTCAAAGAGCGGAGGACAATGAAATTATAGTTGTAGTGAGATTGAAATATTCGTTTTATTTTGGCTTCGAAGGTTAAGAAAATGGAGAAAATACATCCGAAATCTTAAGAATAAAGCCTCGAAAAACGATTTTGTAAACTCAGATTTGATAATTTGGCGATTAAAAGCACTAAACTGCAGTTTTAATAATATCTGCAAATGTAATTCCTGAAAACCTGTCAATCTTCCGAAAAGTTAAATCTGGACTTAACATTACTTTTGGCCTGAAAAACGTGTCCGGACGCTAAAATTTTTGATGAAATCCATCCTCCGAAGCAGACAGACGTGAACCCACGTTTATTTGAACGGAAAAGTTTGCGGATAAGAGTGAAAATTTGCAAAGCAGCTTGAACAGCCAAAAGAAAATGAGAACATAATATTACAATTTTTCTTCTGAAAAAACTTCGGGTGAGAATTATCCCGGAAGTTTTGAATCCGTGTGATTTTTACCGACCGCCAAGGGAATCAATCGGACCCGTATCGGACAACCGAACAGGCTTTTCGTTAATCGGGACGGTGGTATCAGATATTGACGACCGGGAAAATGAAATTGTAAAAATCTATCCTGCAACTCCGACCGGGCAGAACCCGCAACCGGAAAAAGCAGGGCGACTTTTTTTGTGACTGGAAAAAAGACAGGTGCTCGATACATTTTTGTGGCTGAAAGGAGTGGCAGCTTTTGGATGCTTTTGCTTTTGGAAAAGGTCAGGAACTCTTGATATATTTTGTGGTTGAAAAAAATTCAAGGGTTTTGATTTTTCCCCTCTGAAATGGGTCATGAATTGTCAACTGCCTTTTTCATCTGAAAAATGTCCGGTGTTTTGCATTATATATAAGGTTGACTT
>JAIKXN010000211.1 GCA_024684055.1 Lachnospiraceae bacterium
ATTGATTCTTTTTGTTCATCCGTTAAAGTTGCGAGTGAAGATTCGACTGCTGCATTAAGACTGTTTTCATCGATTCCGGGATTGGATTCGCTTATTACCTGTCTTAAATAATTTCTGTATAAAGAATCTGCAATCGAATCAATGTATGCTCTGTAGAATGTGTCCGCATTATTGGACACATATGCATTAATGACATCATCTTTTATTGATTCAAGATATGTTTCATACAAAGCATCGGCATTGTTTTCAAGATACATTCTGTAAATGTCTTCAGCGTTGTTTTCGATGTATTTCGTATAGATATCGTCTTCTATAGATTTAAGATACTTGTCATAAATGCTGTCGGCGATTGTCTGAAGATACTGTCTGTACAGATCATCACCCATTGCATCGATTTTTTCTTCGACAGTCTTTCTTGCTTTTTGATAAACATTGTCTTTGTCAAGTTCCCTGATGATCGCATCCAGTGTGGCGTCATAATTTTCTATTGTTAACTCACCTGCATTTATTCCCGAAGCCGAAATCTGTTTGTTTGCTTCTGCAAGAAGTGTTTCAAATACCTGTTTTGCACCGTTGTTTAAAGCATCATTGTTGGATTTTAAAGTATTCAGCCCGTTCTGAAGAGTTGCAGCGCCGTTTTGAAGAGATGATACTCCGTTATTCAGATCGTTCGCACCGTTTCTTATTTTTGCGGCACCGTCAGTCAGGTCATCCATGCCTTTTTTCAATGTATTGCAGCTGTCAAGAAGAGTTTTAAGACCGTCATATAATTCATCCGAACCGTTGACAAGCTTGTCCATGCCGTCTTTCAGTTCATCGATTTTTGAAAGATCGAATTCATTGTTTTCGATTTTTTCTCTGTCAAAATCTTTTACGAATTCGTTGGTTGCAAGCGTCATTGCCGAAGCCATCTCGAAGTCGTTTACATCAGCATCGATTTCGAAATATTCCGGGAATTCGAATTTTTCTTTGTCGATATTAAGATCTTCCTGCAATCCCGGGAATGTTGTTCCTATAACAATTGTTTTGTCTCCGTCGTTTACAAGACGGGCATTTTTAAGTTCGACGTTTTTGAATTTGTCATTATTTAATACCATACCGGTTATTACCGTAAAAGGAACATAAATCTTAACTTCTTTGCCGTCGATTTTGCACATTTCATATTCATTGTTTGTAAAATCAAAACGAATATTAACATGACCGCTTTTTCCTTTGATATCATTTGCTCCGATTACTTTTCCGTCAAGCCTGTAGGTGATTTTCATACCGACGGGGAGAGGCTTGTCTGTTGTGCCCTGATAATAAATATCATTTCCTTCGGCGTCCCATTTCTTTCCGTCATTTTCCGCTGTTTCAAAAGTTTCATAGCCTTTGAGATTTTCGATATTCTTTAAATCGCTGTAATCATCGATCGTTTTGAATGATTCATTATTTTTGAGCCAGTCGCTGACTATGACTTTTTCAACATTTCCGCACGCATCGGTGAAAACGTATACTGTCTCGTCTTTTTCCGTTTTTCCTTCCCCCGAGCCTGCGCTTTTCAAAGGAAAGATTTCGTTTTCTTCTTTGGTTTCATCTGCTGTCAGATCATTTTCGCCCCTGGCATGTACATTTGGTGCGACATATACGAAAACAAGAATTGTACAAAGCAAAAGAGCGATTGCCTGAATTGCTTTTTTATTTATATTTTTCATGATAACTGCTCCTTTCTTTTACGGTTATGATTAAACATTCCGATTGTTGTAAAACATATGAATTTGTCAAACAGCATAAGGAATGCGGGAAGCACGAATATTACAAGTACCATGCTTATGATCGCGCCTCTTGCCATAAGCATGCACATCGATGAAATAATATCCAGATTTGAATAAACCGCTACACCTATGGTTGCCGAGAAAAGTCCTAGACCGGACACGATTATCGAAGGTATCGAAGAAGATAAAGCGATATGGATTGCTTCTTTTTTATCAAGACCTTTCATTCGTTCGGTTTTGTATCTGGTGGTCAGAAGTATTGCATAATCAACGGTTGCTCCGAGCTGAATCGTGCTGATGCATATCGGGGTAATGAACGAAAGCTGTTTTCCCATAAAGTACGGTATTCCGAGATTGATGAAAATTCCGAGTTCAATGATCGAAATAAGTATGAAAGGAAGGGATACGCTCTGCTCAACTATCAGAATGATTACAAATACCGCTGCGATCGATATGATGTTGACAACCTTAAAATCGTGGCTTGTGGTGTCGATCATATCCTTCATGCAGGGAGCTTCTCCGATAAGCATTCCGGTCGGATCGTATTTCTTTAATATGCTGTTTAAACGGTCAAGCTGAAGATTGACTTCATCGCTTGCTACCTTGTATTTTGAATTTATAAGCAAAAGCTCGATATCGTCGTTTTCAAGTTTGCTGACGATATCTTCAGGAAGAAAATCTTCGGGAATTCTCGAACCGACAAGCGATTCGATTCCGAGTACGTATTTTACGCCGTCAACTTCTTCCATTTCTTTTATCATGTTTTTGACATCTTTCGAAGGAACATCGGAATCTATTAAGATAAGATGTGTTGACGCTATATTGTATTCATCACGAAGTTTCCTCGAAGAAATAACATAATTCATGTCTTCCGGAAGTGCATCACCGAGATCGTAATATACGTTTGCGTTCGATTTGCTGTATCCGTAAAATGCGGGAATTACAAGCACGAGGAAAGATATTATGAATACCGGAAAGATTTTTAACAAAGCATCTGAGAGCTTATCCATGTTGGGAATCAGAGGTTTGTGTCGGGTCTTCTGAAGAGGTTTGTCAAAAACAAGAATTATGGAAGGAAGAACGGTAACACATGTTATAACTCCGAATATTACTCCCTTTGCCATTACCAAACCCAGGTCTCTTCCGAGAGTAAATGTCATGAAGCAGAGAGCTATAAAACCTGCGATCGTCGTAATGGAACTTCCGAGAACGCTTGTAAACGTATTTCTTATCGCATACGCCATTGCTTCTTCTTTGTCTTCATGATTTTTTAACTGTTCGTTGTAGCTGTGCCATAGGAATATTGAATAATCCATTGTTACCGCCAGCTGAAGAACGGCCGACAAAGCCTTTGTAATATAGGATATTTCTCCAAAAAATATGTTGCTTCCGAGATTATAGATTACTGCCATCGCAATCGATGCAAGGAATGTAAAAGGAACAAGAAAACTGTCCAGGAAAACAAACATTGCGATGCTTGCAAGAATTACGGCAACCGCTACATATACCGGCTCTTCTTTTTCGCAAAGATCCTTTAAATCGATAACGAGAGCGGTCATTCCGGATATGAAACAGTTTTCTCCTGCCGTTTTTCTGATTTCCTTTACTGCCGAGATCGCTTCGTCGGCTGAAGTCGAAGAATCAAGAAAAGCAGCCATCATCGTGGAATGGTCCGTATTGAATTCTTTTAAAATTTTATCGGGGATAAGATCCATCGGAACCGAAAGATCTGCCAGTGAATCATACCATATAACGGTATCCACATGGTCGATTGCCTCAATATCTTTTTTCAGTTTGGAAACATCCTTTTCGGACATGTTTTCCACTATGATGAAAGTAAATGCGCCTTTGTGAAATTCATCAAGCAGTTTGTTCTGTCCGACAACGGTGTCCATATCTTCGGGAAGATACGTCAGCATGTCGTAATTGACTTTTGTTTTGAGAAATCCGATAAATGAAGGAATCATCAAAAGAATTGAGAGAATTAAGATCGGAATTCTCAATTTGACTATTTTTTTTGCGAATGTCATCTTATATACCTCCATTTCAATTTTCAACCTTTATTTTATGCAGATGAAAAATGAAATGAATTGTCAATTTAGTGCAAATGCGCAAAATTTTAACACATGTATAAAAATGACCAAATTTTTTATTTTCTTTTACATCTTTCGAGCATTTCTGCCGTCTGTCCGCTCTTAAGTTCGCAAAGGCGGTGGAAATGCTCTATTATGTTTTCATTCATGCCGTTTTCAAACCAGTCTATAACGGTGCCGAATGCGAGACATTTAAGATAGCGGATTATTATTTCCTTGTCTTCGTCGTCAACATTCTGAATGTTCAAAACCGAATCAACGTACCTTCTGACCGCATATTCGCACTGCTTCATAAGGGAGTTTTCAAAGATGTTTCGATTGACTGAATTATAAATGTGAAGAAGCATTTTTTTGTCGTGAATGCAGTATTCGACGATTGTTGCAAAGCAGTCTTCAAGCGAGTCTATCGTAACCTGTTCTGCTGCCAGCTGATCGATTTCTTCTTTTACGATTGTTTCGATAAGCGTGGGGATATCCTGATAATGATAATAAAAAGAATTCCTTGTAATGCCGCATTCATCCGTAATGTCTTTTACGGTAATCTGGTTTAATGGCTTTTTGTCCAGAAGCTTTTTAAAAGAATTCTTTATTGCATTTTCGGTTATTTTTGACATCTCATTCTCCCGGTTTTAAATTCCAATTGAATATCAGCGTGATTTCATGTTTTAAATGTTCAGCTGATTTTTTTTCCTGCCGAAATGACTTTTGGGGATCAACTGACAAAAATGTTGTCAAAAAAGGCAGATCGTCTGAAATCCCGCTGTCAGTCAATATTATCAAAACCATCTTTCATGTACTCGGGCATCTCCCAATCCAGTACTTCGCCGTTTTTTACGGTAAAAAGCCCGATGAAATGATGACCTGTGTAACTTCTGACGATCATTTCCTCGCCATCCTTTGTAACGCTCTCGCCGTCTTTTTTGATGATTTCAAAAGTTGAATTGTAATCAGGTACAGCCGACTGAAGAGCTATGGGTTGCGCTTCAACGGTGAATCCGTCGGCATTTTTTGAATATATGTTGCATACGTAAATCCTGATATCACCGTCAATTGTATAAAGTTCATCATAAATAACATTTCCGTCTGCATCTTTTACTTCAAAAAGCTCTCCCGGATTAAGTTTGTCATCGCCTCTGTCCGTATTAATGATTTCCAGATCAGAAACATCATCAAATTCCGTCATTTTGGTCGGATCGCTGTTCGTTACATTTGCGGTATCCCATGTAAATTTTATTGACGCAATGGGTTCGCTGACTTTATCTTCGACTTCTTCTTCAGGGTTTATTTCGACTTCTTCCTGTTCAACTTCCGGTTCATCTTCTGTAACCGCAGGTACTTCTTCGACTGACTGGGTAATTATTTCTTCCTTCGGTAATTCGGCAGGTGTGAGCTTTTCTCCCGCACATGCACATAATGAAAGGGCTATTGCTGCCGATGCCAAAAAATACATTTTTTTCATACTGTTTTTCTCTCCATATATTTATTTTTTTTCCGCAAAGACATTATAAACTTTTTTTGGCGGAATACAAAGCCTTCCCTTCGCTGTTTGTTTGGCTTGAACAACCTGATTATAGCGGAAGGGTGTTTTTTTAACATACACCGCGCACCCGCATAGCGGGTGGTTTCTGTTTCGCAGACTTCGAGAGCTCTACAGGAGCACGCCCCGAAACGAAAACACCCGACACATTAAGTGTCGGGCGAAACCTTTTTACTAAGATGTTGTTGTCTCACGAACCTGTTCCGGAATATTTTGAAGCTCCGAACATCCATATTTTATATGAAATATAGAAGAAGATTATTCCGTAAACGGGTGAAAACCATGTTAAAAACGGTATTTCCTGAGGTCGTAAAATTACCAGGCTCGGGAAGTATGCGATGAATGCGATCGGTATAATGAATGTGAAAATTATCCTGAAAAATATCGGGAAGATCGTCACTGGATATTTTGCATAATCCCTGAATTTGTTCATCGTAACCATAATGTAACCCGAGTTGGTCAAGAAGAAGCAGCTTGCTGCAGCTATGTTCATGATAGAAACCATGAAAAGTGAAGCTGCGATCAAAGCAACGATAAGCGCTGCTATATTGAAAAACGTCACAGGCAGCTTCATTTTGTTCCATGAGTAAATGATCGTTCCGAGTCCTACAAGAAGCTGTCCGATGCCCTTTGTATCAAAGTCTTCCGAAATGTAGTAGAAGAAAAGGTTTATCGGTCTGAAGCAGTATTTAATAAAATCTCCGTCATAAACATAGCCTCTTAATTTCCAGTTGTTGTCAAACAGACACTGGAGCGGTGTCAGCGCAACCAGCGAGAATCCGTATAAAAACAGCATCTCGTGGTATGTCCAGCCGCATACGCTCGGGAAATTTAAGAACATGATGTAAAATGCGAGAAGCTCGGAAATATCGGTAAGGATCATTCCGATCATCGAAATTATGAAGTCCGAACGATAACTCATTTTACTTTTGATGTCCTGTATAATTATTTTTCTGTAAATTGAAATGTAAAATCCTAGTCTCTTCATTTTTTTCACCATTTATATTCTTTCTCTCTTTTCGGCTTCAAAGCCGGATCGAATCTTAAATGCGATCGGTTTTTGGGCCTTATAAAACCCTGTTAAGAAGGCCTGATCCGATCACCGACCGTTCTGCGTTTAGGATCCCTCCGATTTTTCGAAGTTTCATGCCTCCTTTACGAAGCCCTGATGATGCATCAGCCTCCGTTTACGGTAATTACGCGTTCGGAAACTGTCCAGAAAATCTTGCCCGCGATCAGAAGAACCACGAGCCAAAGAGCCTGCTCGGCAAGCATTAAGAATGATTCGCCTATGCCGAGCGTTGCACCTTTGGTGAGGAAAGTTAACGGCGTATTGTATATCGAGTGGAACGGAAGGAACATCGCTATCTTTCTGAGAGTTTCAGGGAAGAAAGCAAGAGGGACAGTAGCTCCGGATAAGAAAAGGACCACTACTTCTTTCATTATATTTACTCCCCATGTTGACTCTGTATAAAGACAGATGGTTCCGACCAGGAAATCCACTGCGAAGTTTATCAGCATGCCCAGAAGTGCCGCTGCCAGATAAAACAGCAGATTGACGCCCATATGTATCGCGCCCTTTGTGATTATCTGAACAATTATAAATGTCGGTATGAATGTCACCACAAACGGAACTATATTACCGCCCTCCTGGGAGAACAAAAGGTACTGTGCGTAGCTGACCGGCTTCAAAAGCTCAAGTACGATCTTTCCGCTTTGAATCGATCTGCCCATGTACCAGACAAGATACGCTTCCATGAAAGTAAACTGTGCCGAAGCCAGTACCAGATAGATCATGGTATCGTTGAAACTCATGCCGTTAATTACCGCATTGTCAACCGATGCGTAAATTGCCTTCCACAAATTGTAAATTACTATCAAATATATAATGTTGCCTAACAACATTACGAACATGCTCAGTCTGAACTGCAGAAAATCCATTACCGAAGCTCTGACGAGCGCGCCCCATGCCTTTATTTTCATGTCTTTTACCTCTGTTTA
>JAIKXN010000138.1 GCA_024684055.1 Lachnospiraceae bacterium
CCATCAAGCAGTTCCGTAAGAAATGTTGGAGGGAATTATGTAATTAATACAACAGGTAATCCCGGAGACGGAGGAACATTAAATCTAAAGGGTAATCTGATTGATAAAGTGGGAAAAGATATAGATTATACAACAATAAACTTTAACGGTACCAAAGAACAGACAATAGATATCGTTGCAGGTTCTAATCTGGGACAATTAGGCGGAAGCAATGAAAATATAAAAGTTAAAAAGTATTTTAACGGAACACTTCAGAAGAATTTTAAACTAACTACCGACGAGAAGAAAGTGTACATCAATAATACATTGAAACTTAACAGCAAATCGTTAACAGTACCCGCTTCGGTTATAGCGGAAGCAGATGTTTACTGGGGAGAAGGCGGAAAATTCGTTGTTAAGGGAGATTATATACAGAAATCGGGCTATATTTATATTAATTATGGAGCCAATATATTAGATATCTCCAAAAGCTTTAAACTTGAAGGAATAGATGCAAACGGAAAAGCAGTTACGGGAGCCGGAGGTTTTGCATGGAGCCCGTCAGACAGTACTGTAATAAATGTTGGCGGCAATTATATCCTCAATACAACCAGCAGCAATGCCGGAAACGGTGGAACCTTAAATCTTAAAGGAAACTTTACAGATAAAACAGGAAAATATTTAAGTGAACAAACATTAAACTTTAACGGAACCGATGAACAGACAATCAATATTCTTGAAAATACGGAACTTGGTAAATTAGGAGGAAGCAACGAGAATTTAAGAGTAAAGAAATATTTTAACGGACATATTAATAAAAATTTCAAAGTTACTTCCGTTTCAGATGAAATAATTATCAATAAAGGTTTATATATTAAAGGATATAAACTGACATTGGATAAGGATGTAATTTCAGGAAAGTATGTTGAAATCGGAAAGTCAGGAAAACTGACTGTTAACGGAAATTATACTCAGACAGGCAGTTCTTTGTATTTTAGTGATACAGGATCTGCTTTAGAGGTAACAGGTAATTTATCCGTTCAGGGAATTGATTCAAATGGAAAAGCGGTTGAAGGAAATATAGATTTTTATTCTACATACAATGGAAATCCCAAAGTTACCGTCGGAAAGAATTTCCTGTTTTACTCTAATGGAAGTACGGGAAATCTGACAGAAATAAACGTTAAAGGCAACTTTACCGATAAGTCGGGCAAAACATGGGAAAAAGTTAACCTTATCGGTAATGTAAGCGACAGCAAAAAGCAGACCGTAAAGGTTGCTTCAGGCGGAAAGATCAATACCCTGACATTAAAGAGCTGTCCTAAGTTTTATACCATCCAGAAAAACTGTTACGACAAGCTTATATTCTCACATAAGTGGGATAATGGAGTTGTAACCAAGAAAGCCACAACAAAAGAAGAAGGTATCAAAACATATACATGTACGGTATGTGGCGAAACCAAGACAGAGAAAATAGCAAAATTACCTTCGGACAAAGAGTCCATGGTTAAAGAATTCGTCAAGAGATTTTATGAGACGGTTCTTGGAAGACCTGCTGATGAACAGGGTCTTAATGATTGGACTTATGATCTTCTTTCAGGAACAAGAACAGGCGCGGATGTTGCAAGAGGATTTGCACTCAGTGATGAATTGAACAAACAAAATCTTAACAATGCGGAATACATAAGAAGAATGTATGCAGGCTTCTTTGATCGTCCCGCAGATCAGGATGGATTTGATTACTGGGTTGATAATCTTTATGCCGGAGCTACCAGAGAATATGTTGTTGCAGGATTCGTTAATTCCCAGGAATTCAAGAACCTTTGCAAAAAATACGGAATCGAACCCGGAAGTCTTGATGCAAATGTAGGAAAACCTACGCAGCCTTTAACAAGTCCGAGACTTAAACTTGACAGCTCAAATGTCAGCGATGAAAAACTGACTCAGTATGTCGAAAGACTTTATTTGATGATATTAGGCAGACCCGGTGAGCCTGATGGAATCAACTCGTGGAAGGCAGTCATTCTTAACGGAAAGGATGCCGCAGGAACAGAGTATGACGCAGCACTTGTAGCAAGCAACGGTTTCTTCAAGTCAGA
>JAIKXN010000222.1 GCA_024684055.1 Lachnospiraceae bacterium
CATGTTCACTATATCGTTTTCTTTAAGATTGATTTCCGCGGGACTTCCGGCACCCTCTATAACGATTATATCAGCAATTTCTTCAAGTTTCCTAAAAGCTTCTTTGATGACGGGAATGAGTTCTTTTTTGTACGCAAAATATTCTCTTGCACTCATCTGTGCAAGCACTTCTCCGTTTACAATCACCTGGGAACCGATTGAATCCGTCGGCTTTAAAAGAATCGGGTTCATACATACTTTCGGCGCAATCCCAGCGGCCTCAGCCTGCATTACCTGCGCCCTTCCCATTTCCAGACCTTCTTCGGTTATATATGAATTAAGCGCCATATTCTGTGATTTAAAAGGAGCAACTCTGTATCCGTCCTGCTTAAAAATCCTGCAAAGACCGGCTACTATGAAGCTTTTCCCAACACCCGACATGGTGCCCTGAACCATAATAACTTTTGCCATAATTTACTCCCGTCAAAAAAGATCTATTCCTTTTTCTTTGGCATATTCATTAAGTTTCTCATCGATTCCAAAAAGCGTACTGATATAATCATCGTTAAAAATCTCTTCGGGTTTTCCGTATCTGTCAGCATAATCACCTTTAAGGCAGAGAATCTTATCCGACACCTTTGCCGCAAGATCAAGCTCATGCATGGACATTATTACCGTTAACTGCTTTTCCTTTTTCATCTTTTCAAGTACAGAAAGAAAATCCAGTTTATACTTAATGTCCAGATACGAAGTCGGCTCGTCCAGAAGGAGAATTTCGGGTTCCTGACAAAGCGCTTTTGCAAGCAGCACTCTCTGTTTCTGCCCGTCGCTTAACTTCATGAAATCACTGTCTTTCAAATCCTCTATTCCAACGATTTTCATCGTTTCTTCCACCGCTTCTTTGTCCTTTACGCTCAATATCCCGAAGTGGCCTGTATAAGGGTATCTTCCTGCTGAAACTACTTCTTCGCATGTCTTCATTTCGCCGTTAATCTTATCGGTAAAAAGAACCGCCATTTTTTCCGATAATTCTTTTCCGGAAAATTCGGATATATCTTTCTCGTCAAGATAAACGGTTCCCGCAATTTTAGAAAGCTGCCCTGCAATGCTTTTAAGAATCGTTGATTTTCCGGCACCGTTCGAGCCGATCAAAGTGATAATCTCACCCTTATTTATTTCAATCTCAATATCCTTTATTACGGGGGTTTTGTTGTATCCTACCGTAAGTTTTTGTGTTTTAAAATACATACTCACGCTCTCCCCCTTTTCTTTCTGTCAAACAGAATAAGTATTACCACGGGGGCTCCGAATATCGCCGTTACCGTGCTTATGTTCAACTCCGTCGGAGACAGGATGTTTCTTGCAATCAGATCGCATATAAGACAGAAGAAACTTCCGCCGAGGAAGCATGCCGGTATCATGACAATCGGTTTATCCGTATTGAAAAGTTTTCTGATTAAGTGAGGTGCGGCAACACCGACAAAAGATATCGGTCCCGCGAATGCAACAATACAGGCTGATAAAAGGCTTGATAAAAGAACTATAAATACCCTTAAAGCCTTTACGTTTACGCCCATGCTCAATGCGTGTGAATCACCGAGATTGTAAGCATCAAGCTGTTTTGACAAAAGGAAAACGGCAATGAAGGATACGATAACCACCAGTGCCATAACACGTACATTCGCCCAGTTTTCTCCCGAAAAACTTCCTCTCGACCAGTTATGAAGATTAACTATGTCTGCATCTGATGCAAAAGTTACCACGAGTTCCGTAATCGCTGAACAGATGTATCCGATCATTACGCCGCAAACTATCAGCATCGCCATTGAATTAATCTTTTTCGATGCAAAAAGCACAAATCCCATTGAGATCATTGCGCCGGCAAAAGCCGCAGCGATAAGTGTAAAGCTGTTGCTTTTAAGCGAATTCGACATTAAAAATACCATCGTCAGCGCAACACACATTTTTGCACCGGATGAAATACCGAGAACAAAAGGTCCCGCAATCGGATTATGGAAAAATGTCTGCAAAAGATATCCGGAAAGCGACAACGCACCGCCTAAGATTAAAACCGCAACGGTTCTCGGAAGTCTTATCTCCCAAAGAATCGTATTGATCGTGCCGTCAATTTCCTTTCCCGTTATCGAGTCGAATATCTGTTTAAGCGAAATATCCACGCTTCCTATACAGACATTAAGAACAAAGAAAGCAATGATTCCGATAAGCAGAAAAATATATGCAATTGTAAATCTTAATGTTTTTTTGTTCATTTTTTTATGAATTTAAACCTTACAAATTTTCATCAATTCGAGATAACGGTTATCTGATTTTACAAAATTCCTACTGATTCTCTTCAAGCCTGAATAAATAATGCAGATTATCATATTCCCCGTTTAATATATTATTCAGATCTTCTATCATGTAACCTGCGGAAAGCGACTGCTGATATGAGTCATTGGTCGTGCACCAGACATTGCCTTCTTTTGCGGCCTTAAAATCTTTTATATGCTCGCACTTCGCATATAGTTCCGGGAGGCTGTTTACACCTCCGTCAATGGAACTGTTATAAATAAGTATATCAGCATCCTTTGCTTCGTTGTAGAACTCTTCTATCTGCATGTTGACCGTTGTTCTTTTCGAATCGTCGTCCTCAAGATTCTTAAAAATATATTCACCTCCCGCAATCTCGATCATTTTCGAAATATGGTCGGAAGATTTTCTGACCTGAATGAGATTGTTGGATGTTATGTAAAAATAAGCTACTGTCTTATTCGTTTTTTCATTATCCGCAACGGAGTCCACTATGGCCTTTTGTTCATAAAAAACTTTATCCGCCATCTCTTCTTGTCCAAGAAGCGCTCCGAAAAACTTTATCCACTCAACCCTGCCGAGAGGGTGATCTTCATAGTTCGAATATTCCACGATCACGGGAATTTTGAAACTCTCAAACTGTTCTTTAACTTCGGGAGAATGATAGATCATCGTATTTTCGATAATTACCGAACACTCACCCGATACTATCATTTCATAATCCGGTTTGCTGTATTTTCCGGCATAAATAAGATTCCCTTCTTTCATAGCCGAAACAGCGTCCGGGATATACCAGTCCTCTTCCTTTTTCCCCGAAAACTTTATGGAATCAACACCGTCTAAAGAAGCAAACATGTCCATTACGGCCGATGCCACCAGATAAATATTTTTTACCGGTCTTTTTATGACTTTTACGTCTTCAGAAAGATCCGAAGGTATTTTTCCGTCTTCGGGTACGAGCAGGAATCTTTCTTCGGTTTCACTGATTTCGAGAAGCGTATATCCGCCTTCATAATAGAATACCCTGAATTTTTCAGCATATTCTCTTTGCATTTCCTTTTCAAAAACAAGCTCGGAACTGACTTTTGCACTTTCGGGAACGTCTCTTTTTTCGCCGGCGTTCCCTTCTTTTTCCTCATCTTTGTCTAAAATCACACTGTTTTCTTCATTTAAAGACAAAGAAGGACTGCCGCATTCCGAAAAACCCGGCAGTCCCATAATAATCAAAGACGATATTAAGATAATTAAAAGTCTCTTATGCATACTTTTGTCCTGATCGTCAGTTACATCTGTTTCTTTTGTTTTGACGAAATCAATGTTTCATCAATATTCCCTATAAAAATCAGTATACTGATAAATCCGTTATTGTCTTAATCTCAGGCATTTTCCTCACCGGTCTTTCAGAATATTATCGCATGCCTTTCCTTCATCAGTCCTTAAGAAATCTGATCGTATACTCGATTTCATGAGGTTTGCTCATTGCAACAGTATCGGCTGTTACATTTAAGTCTTCATCGAATGAAGCTAGCGGAATTTCGAATACCGAATTTCCATCAGTGTTAACCGGAAGATATTTTTCTCCGTTAACGATCATATAGTCATAATTCGGACTGCTCCACTCTACGGTAAGAATATAACCGTTTTCGGTCTTCTTTATCAAAGCAGGCGACGTAATCGTTGCTTTGCCGCTTCCGCCTTCAAGTTCAACCGCAATCGTGCCGTCTTCGACATTCTCTGAAACCTCTTTGGTATCTGAGGCAGCACTATCTGAACTTTCCGTTTTTACAACGGGATTGCTTACCGAAACTTTGTGATCGTACCACTTTCCCTTTGTTCCGATTAAAGCCACATCGAATTCTTCATCAAGGAAAGGAACGGGAATGTCAAAACCGTGAACCTCTTCCGCAGTTCCGTCATTGTAATCGATCACGTCGATCGAAGGCTGTAAAAGTACTGCACCGTCTTTCTGTGCATCTTCCGCGAGACCGCTGTAAAGATTCAGTATTGATTTTGAAGGAAGGGAGATGTGAATAGTCATCACACCGTCTTTAACAGTTAACTCTCCCTTCCCGTCACACATTTCATTTGCATGAAACATCGTACTGTCGGTATTGAATTCGGCAAGATAAACACCATCTTCAGGAACACTTTCGGATTCTTCCTTAACAGCCTCCGGTTCCTCGGTTTTCTCTTCGCTTTTAATTTCGTCATCGTTTTTCACTTTCCCGACGATTTCGACCTCTGTTTCCTGAACCGTTTCTTCAACAGGTGCAAGAACAGGTTCAGAATTTAAACTGCATCCGGTAAAGAATGCCAGAGTCGAAATCAAACCGAGAAAAATATATGTCTTTTTCTTCATCAAAATCACATTTTTCCTCAAATCAATTGTTAAATCCTGATTTAACTTTTAAGGAATTTCCTTTTATTTAATAACTTCTTTTGTATGTTCTACGTAAAGTTTCTGAATTGCTTCAATTCTTCCGAGACCTTCGATCTGAGTATCGATCTCGTCGAAATATCCGCTTACGTCAAACATGCTTACCCATGAATCTTCATCTTCACCGGCCATATCATTGTTGGCGTGATCGCCTGCAACAACCATAAGGGGTCTTAAAATTACTTTCTTGTAACCGGCTGCATTAACTGCTTCGATAACTGCATCGCATGCTGTCTCTTCCGGCTCGCCTTCAACTGTACCGATGAATACGTTCTTGTATCCGAGTTCATTCATCTGTGTCTGCATCTGGCTGTATGAAACCTTGGCTGCATGTGAAGTACCATGACCCATGAATACGAAAGCTGTTCCGTCCTTCTCAGCATCTTCAAGAGTAGCATAACCTGCTACATCTACAGCCTCCTTAACTACTTCTTCAGCTACATACTTCTTGTCTGCATTGATAACCTTAGCATCGCTTCCTACTTCTCCGAGAAGGGGCTCTGCGATCTTTACGCTTTCAAATTTGTCCTCGTAATCTGCAAGTACTTCCATGAGTTCATCGTATTCAGCACCGTGCATAAGATGTGTGGGCTGAACAACAAGATTCTTAACGTTGTTTGCCACTGCTCTGTCGAGTGCCTGTTCAACATTGTCGATCTTCTCGTTATCTCTTGCCTGAACATGGTTGATAATGATCTGTGCTGTAAATGCTCTTCTTACAGACCAGTCGGGGAAAGCTTCTGCAAGCGCATCTTCGATTCCCTTGATGTCTTTTGCTCTTGAATCATTGAAAGATGTACCGAAACTTACAACAAGTAACTCATTCTCTCCGATTTCGTCCCGGTTTCTTGAATCATCAAGTGTTGCATCGCCTGTATCTCTTCCGAAATAATCGGGATCTGCATCTTCACCCTCAACAAGCTCTTTCTGCTCATCAGTAAGCGCATCCCATGCTTTCTTTGCTTCTTCGCATAAAGCATCTGTGTTTTCATCTCTGGTCTGAACATATATGGAGTCGATTAAATCTGCAACCTTTTTTGCTTTCATCTCATCGGTTTCCTCTTCTTCAACTGCTTCTTCTTCAACTTCTTCCGGTACTTCTTCTTCAGTTTCAACAACATCTTCGGTTACTGTTTCTGCAGGAGTTTCCAAAGTTTCAAGTTCAACGGGTGCGTTGTTACAACCGAATACAGTTGCTGCAGTTAATGCTGTGACCATTGCCGTGGCCAAAAATTTCTTTTTCATGATTTAAATATCCTCCTTTGGCAATTAAACAATAGTAAATATTCGGAAGATGTTCCAAAAAGGCCACTTATAAAAACAACCTTTACATAAACATGTAAAGGCCTGCAAAAAGAGTATGAAGCAATCGGATTACGATTGCATGCAAAAACAGGAGTCTTACTCCTTCTCTTTCGTACAGCCAATTACTCGTGGCTTGAAACAAAGTAATGAAAAGTTAATATCATTACTGCTTCCGTACAACATCCGGCAGGTCTCCCGACTTGAATATCAACGCTTGGCCGCCTTCCCGGTCGCCCAGTGGCTGTTGGCTTCGCTCCATAATTACGGTGACGAGTTCGCACAGGACTTTCACCTGTTTCCCTTTTCACCAAAGCCGGCATAAATGCCGCTTTGACACCTGATGTCTAAATATTTAACCTGATAGATTTTAACACACAGATATTAATAATTCAAGGCATAGCCCAAAATATAGGGAGTTCAATGTCTTGCAAGGGTTACGAAATCCTCCTGACCATGCAAATGCCGCCTGCGAAGCAGGTCTGAAAATCTTCTTTGCGTGCCCTCGTACATAAAAAACACACGGCAGACCGTTATAATCTGCCGTGCGGATATTATTATTTTCCAATTGATCCGGGATGAACTGTTCGATAATCTTTATCCTTCGCCTTCCGATCAGTTCAGGATTATTTGATCCATCCCTTATCTGACTGATTCAGGATTATTTGATAACCTTGATCCATCCTTCGGGAGCTTCGATCTCACATCTCTGGATGCCTGTAAGTGTATCATAAATCTTCTTTGTGTAAGGTCCCATTTCTTCCATGCCTGCAGGGAAGCAGATTTCCTTGCCGTGGTCATTGATCTTTCCAACGGGTGATACAACTGCTGCTGTACCGCAAAGTCCGCATTCAGCGAAATCCTTAACTTCATCAAAGAATACTTCTCTGTGCTCTACCTTCATGCCAAGATACTTCTCTGCAACGTAGCAGATACTTCTTCTTGTGATTGAAGGAAGGATTGAATCTGACTTGGGTGTTACAAGTGTTCCGTCTTTTGTGATGAAGATGAAGTTTGCACCGCCTGTCTCTTCAACCTTTGTTCTTGTCTCGGGATCGAGATACATATTCTCTGCAAATCCTTCTCTGTGAGCTGTCTGGATTGCATGAAGGCTCATTGCGTAGTTAAGACCTGCTTTGATATGGCCTGTTCCGTGAGGTGCGGCTCTGTCAAAGTCTGAAACCTTAATTGTGATAGGCTTAGCGCCGCCCTTAAAGTAAGGTCCTACGGGTGTTACAAGAATTCTGAATTCATATTCGTCTGCGGGTTTAACACCGATAACAGGGTTGCTGCCGAACATGAAAGGTCTTAAGTAAAGACTTGCGCCTGTTCCGTAAGGAGGAACGAAGTCTCTGTTTGCTGCGATAACCTTTTCACATGCTTCAACGAATTTATCCTTGGGGAAAGGAGGCATTTCAAGTCTTAATGCTGAATCATACATTCTTTCAGCGTTCATATCCGGTCTGAAACATACGATATTGCCATCCTTTGTATAATATGCTTTAAGTCCTTCAAAACATGACTGTGAATACTGGAATACACAGGCACATTCGTTAAGCACGATATTTGAATCGGTAATGAGAGCACCGTCGTCCCACTTTCCGTCCTTATATTTTGATACATAACGGTATGCACATTCAACATACCCGAATCCGAGTTCTTCCCATTTGATTGTCTTAGGGTCTGTCATTTCGAATTTCTCCTTTCATTCTCTGAATATTCAAATCATTATACACCCGCAATTTGGGGATGTAAAACATTTTTTATTTGTTTTCTTCGTTTGTATCGTTGTTGTTTTCTTCGCTGTTGGTCTTTGCTCTGTCAAGAAGTCTCTGGTAGCCCTCGGGATCTTCTTCTTTAAGCTTGTCTTCTGCCTTAAGCATTTCTTCTTCGAGGCCGAGCATCTTGTGAATTTCTTCGTAAACCGATTTTGTGAGTGAACAGCCTATCTGATTCTTGTTCGAGAAGTTAATGTAAACATCGAACGTATTGATGAATTTATCAATGGGCTGCGCAAATACTGTCCATTCTTCGTTGTACATTGCGCGAAGTCTCTTGATATCGGTGAATAAGAATACCATATTCTTTCTGTTCTTTCCGACAAGAATAGGGAAATTCACTTTTGTTACAGCAGGCTTCTCTCCTTCTTTTTTGAGTTCTTCGGGAAGGTTTGCGGGAAGATCTTCTTCAGCAACTTCACCAACAACCTTTGAAGGAATGAGGAATTTAGCCTTTAACATTTCTATTGCGAAGAATCTGTAATACAGTCTTGCGATAATCTTCTCTGCGTCTGTCTGAGGAACATTCATCTGACTTCTTAAAAGCATCCATCTGACAAGATCGGGATTGGTAACGGGAATATCAACTTCCTTGATTCCCATATAGTTGGGCTTGGGAATGATCGTCTCACGGGACATGCCGACAACTTCATAGTTAATCCTCATTCCTACAGCACCGTTTAAATAAAACGCATCAAATAAGTAATTTTTGATTCCGTCTTTTTCCTCGCCGTTTGAAATTGCTCTTATTTCGAATATTTCCGCAGGGAAAGTTTTCTGCGCAAGTTCCAGGCAGGGCTTTGAAAAAATCTGTATTTCGGGCGGAGCGCAGATGTAATCGTTACCGCTTTTGGTGGTTCTTGAAAACATGTGAGGCTCGCCTGTTTTTCTGTTTACAACACAATAAATCTCATCCGCGGAAAGGATCTTCTTTGCAAGGTTATGAGAAAGAATGCTGATTTTTCTCTTGAATTCATTGATCTCGTCAATCGTGAATTCGCCTTCTTTTTTCTCGTGAACCTTTACGAATATTCTCCATGCTTCCGCACAGTCCGTAATACTCATTTTATTAAGTTCTGTCTCGTATAATTCAAGGTCTCTGTTTCCGACATATGAATCACCGAGTGAACCGATATACGCACGACGGATCTCGTCTTTTTCGGTGCTTTCGCTGTGAATAACCGAACCGGGTTTGATATTTTCGCTTAAACCTTCACGGACGATCAGTGCGCAAAGACAGTCTGTTGCGGATTCAACGATCTTCTTGTCCGCCTCGACTCTTGCCACGCTGCTGACAACAAGTTCATCGTCATCATCTCCGTAGTTGGTAATGCAGATTTTGTCATCTTTTCGTATCGTTCCCTGTAATCTTCCCAAAACACCGAGATCGTCAGAATCCTTGATCTCGATCGTCTCGAGTACTCCGAATACGAATTTGTTTTCATTAACTATTGTGTCGCTCATTACTACCTCTTAATACTTATTACTCTTTTTTATTTTTTTTGCCCCCTTTAAGGACAATATTGGTTATTATACCAAGAATAAGAGCACATGCAACTTCTGTGATCTGAATATTTCCGAAGTTGAGTGCAAGTCCGCCGATACCGGCAATAAGGATAACCGATACGGTGAAAAGATTTCTGTTGTCTTCAAGGTCTACGCCCTGAATCATCTTAAGACCGCTTACTGCGATGAATCCGTAAAGCGCTATGCATACGCCGCCCATTACACATGAAGGAATGGTTGAAAGGAATGTTACGAACGGTGCCACGAAAGAAGCAACTATCGCAATAATGGCTGTTGTTAAAATCGTAATTACAGATGCATTTCCGCTGATAGCCACACAGCCTACGGATTCGCCGTATGTTGTATTGGGGCATCCGCCGAAGAATGCGCCTGCCATGGATCCGATACCGTCACCGAGAAGTGTGTTGTGAAGTCCGGGATCCTTTAAAAGATCTTTCTCAATGATCGAGGAAAGGTTTTTATGATCTGCGATATGTTCTGCGAAAACTACGAATGCAACGGGAACATATGCGATTAAAATCTTTACGATGTATGCTCCGAGGGAACCTACCTCGCCGTATTCATATCCGCCGGATAAGAATGCTTTTACGAATGTAAAATCGGGATACCACTGCATATGTGCAAATGCCGAGAAGTTGATGATCTTTAAAGCATCATATCCCTGAGCGTTTCCGATAAGCGTGAATACTGCCGCAATTGCATATCCTGAAACGATACCGATGATAAAAGGAATCATCTTCATCATCTTCTTGCCGAATACCGAGCATGCCATGGTTACGAATAAAGTAACAAGTCCGCAGATAATGCATAAATAAACGGAAGCAACGGGGTTGCCGTCTTCACCGTAAACGCTGCCCTTCTGAAGGTCGCCGATCGCATTTCCCGCAAGTGAAAGTCCGATGATTGCAACCGTAGGTCCGATAACAACAGCGGGCATAAGTTTATTGATCCATTCAACGCCTACAAGCTTAACGATCAAAGCAAGCACTACATATACAAGTCCTGCAAAAGCCGCACCGAGGATAAGTCCGAGATATCCGAGAGACATCGAAACGCCGCCGGCAAAAGCTGCAAACATGGATCCTAAAAATGCAAATGAAGAACCCAGGAAAACAGGACTCTTAAATCTGGTAAACAAAAGATAAACAATAGTTCCGATTCCCGCTCCGAATAATGCCGCCGAAGGTGACATGTCATTTCCGATGATCGCGGGAACAGCAATGGTAGCCGCAAGAATTGCAAGCAGCTGCTGAAGTGCAAATACCAAAACCTGACCGAATTTCGGTCTGTCCTGAACCTGATAGGTAAGTTTCATTTTGATTCCTCCACATATTAATTATTTTTAAACACCACGTGTTTATGTTAATAATACAATGAAACTGATTTTACTTATTCGATTTTTCCCTTAATTACACACGACCGCAACAGTTTTTGTATTTCTTTCCCGATCCGCAGGGACATGGTGAGTTCGGATAGATCTTGTCTTCCGTTCTTCTCTTCGGTCCTCTGACTGTTGTTTCGTCTTTATTTGTACCGGTAACCTGAGCTACCTGTTCACGTTCGATCTTCTTTTCAACGATGATGTGCATCATCATGAATACGGTCTGTTCCTTGATCGCTTCGGTCATGGCATCAAACATGTCAAAACCGGTCATTCTGTATTCGACCTTGGGATCTTTCTGTGCGTAAGCAACCATTCCGATACCCTGCTTTAACTGTTCCATGTCGTCGATATGGTTCATCCATTTCTGGTCGATCGCCTTCAAAAGAACGATTCTTTCGGCTTCACGGCACTGCTCGGGCTGAGGGAACTGTGCTTCTTTGTCTTCATAAAGTTTAACTGCTTCTTCCTTTAAAAGCTGTTTAAGGGTATTTTTCTTCATGCCCTTGACTTTTTCGGGAGTAATGGGCTCAACGGGAATGATCGAACGAAGAGCCATGTTAAGTTCTTTAAGATCCCAGTCTTCCGATGATGAATCTTCACCGAGCGAAGAATCAACGGCATTTTCCACAACATCGATAACCCATTTGTAAATGGTATCTCTCATGCTTTCGCCGTTAAGAACCTTATTTCTTTCGGCATATATGATCTCTCTCTGATCATTGTTAACCTGGTCGTATTCGAGAAGGTTCTTTCTGATTCCAAAGTTGTTGTTTTCAATTCTCTTCTGAGCGCTTTCAACCGCATTCGAGAGCATCTTGTGAGAAATCTCCTGATCCTCGGGAACACCGAGTGAATTGAAGATCGTCATAAGTCTGTCGGAAGCAAAGAGACGCATAAGATCGTCTTCAAGCGAAATAAAGAACTTTGACGAACCCGGGTCTCCCTGACGTCCGGAACGACCTCTTAACTGGTTGTCGATACGTCTCGATTCATGACGCTCGGTACCTATGATACGAAGTCCTCCGAGTTCGGGAACGCCTTCCCCGAGTTTGATATCGGTACCACGGCCGGCCATGTTAGTTGCGATCGTTACGGCACCTCTCTGTCCTGCATCGGCAACTATCTGAGCTTCCATTTCATGGAACTTTGCATTCAAAACTTTGTGAGGAATATTTCTCTTTAAAAGTCTTCTGTCAAGTTCTTCGGATGCTTCGATCGTGATGGTACCGACCAGTACGGGCTGGCCTTTCTTATAGCAAGCCTCGATCTCATCGCAGATGGCATTAAGCTTGCCGTTCTTGGTTTTATAAACCGCGTCATTTTCATCAATTCTGATAACGGGTTTGTTGGTCGGAATTTCGATAACGTCCATTCCGTAAATTTCTCTGAATTCCTTCTCTTCGGTAAGAGCGGTACCGGTCATGCCGGCTTTCTTTTCAAACTTATTAAAGAAGTTCTGGAATGTAATGGTGGCAAGTGTCTTTGACTCTCTTTTAACCTTTACATGTTCCTTTGCTTCGATAGCCTGATGCAGACCGTCCGAATAACGACGGCCGGGCATAAGACGTCCGGTAAAGCTGTCTACGATAATGATCTGATCGTCCTTAACAACGTAGTCCTGATCGCGGAACATAAGGTTATGCGCACGAAGAGCAAGAATAACGTTATGCTGGATCTCCACGTTTTCGGGATCTGCAAGGTTGTCGATCGAGAAGAATCTTTCTACCTTTGAAACACCTTCTGCAGTAAGGTTTACGGTCTTGTCTTTTTCATTGACAATGAAGTCTCCGGTTTCTTCCTGTTCGATACCGAGAATCATATCCATCTTGGACTGATCTTCAAGATCTGCGCCTCTTTTGAGTTGTCTTGCAAGATAATCAGCCTGTTCGTAAAGCTTGGTGGATTTTCCGGACTGACCGGAAATAATAAGAGGTGTTCTTGCTTCATCGATAAGAACCGAGTCGGCCTCGTCGATGATGGCATAGTGAAGATCTCTTAATACAAGCTGTTCTTTATATACAACCATGTTGTCACGAAGGTAGTCGAAACCGAGTTCGTTGTTCGTAACATATGTAATATCGCATTTGTAAGCTTCTCTTCTCTCGTCATTGTCCATGCTGTTTAAAACAACACCGACCTTAAGTCCGAGAAATTCATGAACCTTGCCCATGAGTTCCGCGTCACGCTTTGCAAGGTAATCGTTTACGGTAACGATGTTTACGCCCTTGCCTTCAAGTGCATTAAGATATGACGGAAGTGTTGCAACAAGTGTTTTACCTTCACCTGTACGCATTTCGGCAACACGGCCCTGATGAAGAATGATACCGCCTACAAGCTGTACTCTGTAGGGTTCAAGTCCGATGGCTCTCCAGGCTGCTTCTCTTACTACCGCAAAAGCCTCAACCAGAAGATCGTCGAGCGTTTCGCCTGCTTCAAGACGCTTCTTGAATTCAGGCGTCTTTGCACGCAGTTCCTCATCACTCATCTCTTTCATTTTCGGTCTCAGAGCTTCGATCGCATCAACTTTGTCTTTGATACGTTTTAATTCTCTTTCGCTGTGAGTACCGAATATTTTATCTGTAATTTTCATAACTATCCTCTTTTAACAATTTCTTGAAGAAAAAACTCCAAAACTCCCTATATTTTCTCATAAACAAGTCATTCTTTCAAGTATTTTATATATATACGCAATGAAACGTCTTAAATAAGGCATTTTTACTTCAAAACTCCAAACCTTTCATTAAATTCTTTGTTTTTTCTCTTTACTTCCTCCTCAAACTCCCTCGAAGAGATGATGTTGCAGCCCGCTCCCGTAACTATTATCTGCTCCAGTCCGTCGGACGTAGCCACGGTAATATCGTACTTTTTGCTGTTCTGATGAGCATATCTTTCTATGTACTGATCCGCAGTCTGCGCTTCTTTTGTATAAACAACCGTTATGTTGTCGTATTTTTTCTCGCTTGTCTGTTTTCCTTCCACCCTGTACGCATCGTAGACAACTATGATCTCAATTCCGGCAATCTCACGATAGTTACTCATTATTTCGTTTAAGCGGTCTGCTGCCGCATCCATCGAGGATTTCGAAAGGCTGTCAAGATCGCTCCAGGCATGTATCACATTGTAGGCATCGACCAGAAGATATTTTTCCTTCTGCGCGGTTCCTTTGTATACGACTTCCTTCGGCGCTTCCTTCTTGTCGTTTCGTCTTCTCATGGCTTCGGAAATGCCCTTGTACGCTGTCTTTCTGCCGTTCTGATTGGCGTAGACGCTCGACAGGATTATTCCGTCCACTTCTTCGGGCGATATAAAAGAATCCTTATTTGCTTCCCTCTCTTTTCTGAGTCTGTTGGCTTCTTTTGCCGCATCATCGATCAATGCCGAAACCGCTCCGTACTCTTCTGAATACTCCGTATGTTTGTATTTATCCACATCCTGCCATTCGACAACGGTTCCGGCTCCATGCGAACAGAAAACGGAAGACGAGGGATTTCGAAGATCCGAATCGGGATTGTAGGAAGTGTTCTCCAGTATTTCCTCCTCGTTGTGGCAGTAATCATATCCGGAAATACTGAAAAGAAGCTTTCCCTTTCCTTTCGAATAAGCAACGATTTCCTTGGCATAAGCATTCATTGCGCTTACCGGAGCATGTCCCGTTATCGTAACCGTTCCGGTATCAAAATCCTTCTCGCTTATTGTCGCAGTTCCCTTAAAAGCGGTAATATCCGTTACCGCCCTTCCGACATAGCTTTCAGGTATTTCGAGAGTGTAGTCGTAATAAGGTTCGAGAATCCTGCATTTGTTTAATTCCAAAGCCTTCATTGCACCCTGTCTTACGGCACGGTACGAAGCCTGACGGAAATCTCCGCCCTCAGTATGCTTCGGATGCGCTCTTCCGGCAACAAGCGTGAATCTTACATCCGTTAAAGGCGCACCGATCAGAACTCCTTTGTGTTCCTTTTCCTTAAGGTGAGAAAGAATGGACTTCTGCCAGTTTTTATCAAGCAGATCCTCGCTTAACCCACTCTCGAATTCGACGCCGCTTCCGCGCTCGAGCGGAGTGATCTTTATCTGCGCTTCCGCATAATGGCGAAGCGGTTCGAAGTGTCCGACACCGATCACGGTTTCTTCTATAGTTTCTTTGTATCTTATTTTTCCTTCCCTGAAAGAAATCTTTATTCCGTGATCATCAAAAAATTTCCTCGTAAGAACCTGAGTCTGAACATCGCCCATAAGCGATACTTTTATTTCCCTGCTTTCTTCATCGAATTCAGCGTTAAGTGAAGGATCTTCCTCGGCATATTTTGATACAATGCTCCACATTTTTCTAAGATCCGCATCAGGTCCGAAATCTATTGCATAGCTTAAAACAGGCGTCAATAAAGGCTTTCTGCTCTTTTTGTATTCGCCGAAAACAGTTCCCGTGCGTGTTTCGTTCAATCCGGCGACAGCGCATATTTCACCTGCCTTGACTTCGGTAACTTTCCTGTATTTTTCTCCCGAGTAGATTCTTATTTCGTTAACTTTCTCATCTCCGAGCATGTCTTTGATCGCAAGAGTTCCCGAAATGATCTTTGCAAAAGTAAGTCTTTTCGAATCGCTGTCATGAACGATCTTATAGCATATCGCGCAGAGTTCTTCATTTTCAAGTCCTTCGGAATCTGACGCTACCATATACTTATCGAGTCCGTTCAAAAATGCATCGATTCCCTCGAGCTTAAGGGCAGAACCGAAAAAAACGGGGAAAATTTCTCTTCGCTTTATCCCCTTTACTATTTCTTCTTTTTCAATATTCGATTGTTCCAGGAAAATATTAAGATATTCCTCTTTGCACGTGGCGATGTTTTCAAAGAAAGCCTCTGAAGAATCGTCGGTAAAATCAACCGCTTCAGGGCAGAAATTTTTTATGGAATTTAAGACTTTTGTTCTGTCAAATCCCGGTATATCCGTCTTGTTTACAAAGATATAAACGGGAATTTCGTAGTACTTTAACAGAGCCCACAACATTTTGGTATGAGACGTTATTCCCGATGAAGCGTCAATAACAAGAACCGCTGCATCCAGAACGCTTAAAACTCTCTCCGTTTCCGCGGAAAAATCAGCATGTCCGGGCGTATCTATAAGTATTATTTCTTTTTCGTTCAAAGGTATTCTGGCATTCTTTGAATAAATGGTGATCCCTCTTTCCCTCTCGATAGCGTCACCGTCTAGAAAAGAATCTCCGTAATCGACTCTTCCCGCTTTTGCGATGACTCCCGTTTTGTAAAGAAGACTCTCCGAAAGGGTGGTTTTCCCCGCATCAACATGCGCCAGAATTCCTATTACCGCTTTGTTTTTCATTTTTGAATTGTAAATGTCTTTATTACCGACGTCATGACTTTATAAGGCAGCGGCCTTAAAGCTTTGTCGGCTTCTTTTAATTTTTCTCTTATCTGAATATGCTGAGGGCAGTGTTTTTCGCAGGCTCCGCATCCAACGCACTGTGTCGCAAATCCCGGTATTTTACGTATTCCGATATTTCTCGCGTATTCAAATCTTCCTTCGCTCTTTCCTTCGGAATACATTTTATTATAACATGCAAAAGTCCCGGGAATATCGACTCCGTGAGGACAGGGCATACAGTAGGCACAGCCTGTGCATCCCACCTTTTCTTTTTCGCGGATGATCGCTTTTATCTTTTCATAAACCTCAAAATCTTCTTCCGTAAGAGATCCCGGCTGCGTATCGCTTGCTATACGGACATTTTCCTCGACCATCTCGATCGAATTCATGCCCGATAAAACACACATTACTTCGGGCTGATTCCAGAGCCACCTTAATCCCCATTCCGCGTTCGTCCATCCGTGCGGATTGTTTTTGATTATCTTCTTCGCATCATCGGGAAGAAGATTGACGAGTTTTCCGCCTCTTAAAGGCTCCATGATAACAACGGGAACCCCTTTCTTTGCAGCCTCTTCAAGTCCGCGCCTTCCCGCCTGTGTATGTTCATCCACATAATTATACTGAATCTGGCAGAAATCCCAGTCGTAAACATTCAGGATCTTAATAAACATCTCCGTGTCACCGTGATAGGAAAAGCCGATGTTTCTGATCGCGCCCTCTTCCTTCTTCTTAGCGACCCAGTCGATAAATCCGAGGCTTTTGAGTTTCTCCCAGTTGTTAATATCGGTAAACATATGGCAGAGATAGTAATCGATATGATCGGTTCTTAAACGCTTTAACTCCTCTTCGAAGTATTTGTCTATCTGACCTGCGTTTTTGACAAGATACTGCGGAAGTTTGGTCGCGATCTTTACTTTGTCCCTGCAATTGTTTTTATCAAGGATCTTACCGAGACATTCTTCGCTTCCGGGATAGGTATAAGCGGTATCGTAGTAATTGATACCGAGTTCTATCCCTCTTAAAACCTCTTTCTCGGCCTTTTCAAAATCAATAGCCGTTCCCTTTTTCGTGAATCTCATACAACCGTATCCGATTGCCGATATTTCGTTTCCGCTTCGATCTTTTCTGTACTGCATAAAATCTCTCCAAAATCTTTCTGATCAACCCTGTGTTTCCTCGCTCTGATTTTTGAGAAGAACCTCGTAAAAATCAGGCATCTTTTTGCTGATATTTATAAATCCTCCGTTCACGTCAAGGAAGCAGTGCTCGCTTTTTCCCTTGCAGACAATCTTTCCTTCTTCATTCGTCATGACGTAGGCTATCTTTATCTTCACGCTTTTTACTTCTTCAACATAAACTTTGATACTTATCAGTTCATCAAATGTTGTCGAATGTACGAATTTGCATTCAACGTTTGTTACCGGAGAAATGATCCCGCTCTCCTCAAGTTTTTTATAACTGAATCCGAGATCGTCAAGAAGATAAACTCTCGCTTCCTCCATCCATCTTATATAATTCGAGTGATGCGTCACTCCCATTTTGTCGGTTTCATAATACTGAATCTTGTGCTTGTAAGCTTCCATGTCCGTCCTCTTTTTTATATTTTTTCAGGAATTTTGATCATTTGATCATTGTTTGCCCGAATCCATAATATTTTAACACATAACACCTCTCTTTTCATCAAAAAACACTTCCCGGCTCTTATCAGATTTTGTTTTTTGTCGGTAAGCACATCGGATCTTTCCTGTTTTTATCTTTTCAAAACCTTTACCGGATTTTTTCTCTTCGAAGCCATTTATATCATATAAATTTGTTTATTTTATGAATTCCGTCCGGATCGTTTTTTTAGATCTTCCCGGGCAGGTTTGCCGTGTTTATTATTCAATATCCTTTTGTAATAGAAAATATAAATCAAATATATTATAATTATTATCAGCAGTTCAATTTGAAAGAAGAATGAACAATAAAATAAAATGTAAAAGGGGTGAAAAAATGTTTAACGATAACAAGATCTGGTTTGCAAAATCCGGTAACGAAAAAGTATTCATTTATCCTAAAATGGCAAACAGACACGGTATGATCGCAGGTGCCACAGGTACGGGAAAAACCGTGACTCTTAAAGTCCTTGCCGAATCTTTCAGCGAATGCGGAGTTCCCGTTTTTCTCGCCGATATCAAGGGCGACCTTTCGGGCATGTGCGCTCCCGGAGCGGACAGCGAGGATATGCAGAGCCGTATCGAAAAATTCGGTCTCTCGGATGAAGGCTTCAAATTCCAGCAGTATCCGACAACCTTCTGGGATGTTTACGGAGAAAAAGGGCTTCCTCTTCGTACCACAATAAGCGAAATGGGACCGCTTCTTTTATCAAGAATTCTCGGTCTTACTGATACACAGAGCGATATCCTTACGGTAGTCTTTAAAATTGCCGATGACAACGGCCTTCTTCTTATCGACACCAAGGACCTTCGTTCAATGCTTACTTATGTCAGCGAAAACTCCTCAGAACTCAGTCTTTCATACGGAAACCTTGCAAAACAGAGTCTCGGTGCGATAATCCGTTCCCTTATCGCTCTTGAAAGCGAAGGCGGAGATCTGTTCTTCGGCGAGCCCGCACTTAACCTTCGCGACTGGATCGGACAGGACTTCTCCGGCAAGGGGATCATAAACATTCTCGACTGCCAGAAACTTATCAATAATCCTACAATGTATTCAACATTCCTTTTATGGATGCTTTCGGAACTTTATGAAACACTCCCCGAAGCAGGCGATCTCGAAAAGCCGAGGATCGTATTCTTCTTCGATGAAGCTCATCTTCTCTTTGATTCCGCACCCAAAGCACTTCTTGAGAAAATCGAGCAGATCGTAAAACTCATCCGTTCAAAAGGTGTCGGAATCTTCTTTATAACACAGAATCCCAAGGATATTCCCGACGGTGTTTTGGGTCAGCTCGGAACAAAGATCCAGCATGCTTTAAGAGCATATACTCCTTCGGAACTCAAGGCTGCAAAAGCTGCGTGCCAGTCATTCAGAGAGAACCCCGAATTTGATACATTCGAAACTCTTACTTCTCTCGGTATCGGTGAAGCACTTGTTTCGATCCTCGATGAGCAGGGTGTTCCTTCCATCGTAAAGAAATGCAACATACTTCCTCCTCAGAGCAGAATGGGCATCATTGATGACAGCGTAAGGGATTCAAGCATTAAATCAAACATCAATTACGTTAAATATGTTGAAACCGTCGATCGCGATTCCGCATACGAATTCCTTCAGAGAAAAGCTCTTGAAGATGAAGAATTAAGAATAAGAAAAGCAGAAGAAGACGCTGCGCTTAAAGAAGCCGAAAAGCAGGCAAAGGCTGAGCAGAAAGCTGCCGAAAAAGCTGCCATCGCCGAACAGAAAGCTCTTGAAAAGCAGGCGCTTGCAGAACAGAAGGCTGCCGAAAAGGCTGCACTTGCAGAACAGAAAGAAGCCGAAAAAGCCGCTCTCAACAGACAAAAAGCACTTAAGAGTGCAGGCAAGTCGGTTGCAAGTTCCGCAGTCGGTACCGTAGGACGTGAAGCCGGCAAAGCTCTCGGCGGTGCAGTCGGTGGAAAGTTTGGAAAAACTCTCGGCGGAAATGTCGGTGCTTCACTCGGCAGAGGTCTCATCGGAACATTGTTCAAACTGAAATAAAATGTGTTCATTTTTTGATATTTTCAATTTACCGATTGACAATCATTCAAAGGATGATTATTATATGTGGCAGATAAAGAATCTTCGGGGTCGGGTGTAATTCCCTACCGGCGGTAACAGTCCGCGAACCGTTTATACGGCCGATTCGGTGCAATTCCGAAACCGACAGTAAAGTCTGGATGATAGAAGATGCAAATTACGTTTGTGTTTTGCAGGCTCCGTAAGTATTTACGGAGCCTTTTCTAATTTGTTCTTAAAGGTCGCAAAAGATTCCTTATCAAAAATTTATCCAAGAGAAAGGAATATTCCATGAAACTCACTATCAAAAAAATCGCTACACTTGCAATGCTCGCAGCCATGGCATACGTTGTAATGGTATTCATAAGAATCCCCATCATGCCTGCTGCCCCTTATCTTGAATATGATGCAAAAGACATCTTCTTTGTAATGGCAGGTTTCCTTGTAGGACCTGTTGAAGGAATTATCGTTGTAGTACTTGTTTGTCTTATCGAAATGGTTACCGTCAGTACGGCCGGTCCCATCGGACTTTTGATGAACGTTATCGCAAGCCTCTGCTTCGTTGTTCCCGCAACATTCCTTTACAAGAGAAAGAAATCAACTCTTACGGCAGTTGTCGGACTTTCACTCGGTGTTATAACAATGACCGGTTCAATGATCCTCTGGAACTATCTGATCACACCGCTTTACACAGGAACGCCCAGAGAAGCGATCGTTCTCATGCTTCCCACTGTTTTCCTTCCCTTTAACCTCATTAAGGCAGGAATCAACATGGCATTAACACTGATCATTTACTCACCCATCGCTCTGGTAGTTCGCAAATCCGGATTGCTTGAAGACAACAGCGCCAAAAAAGAAATCAAGGAAGGCGAGAAAAAGCCCGCAGTCGCTTTTTCACCCATTCCCATTGTTATCGGCCTTGTACTCCTCAGTGTATGTGCGGGAGTTATTCTTCTTATCAAAGCCGCAGGCGCACCCGCATAAATGCGAAAGGATCGCGCCGAAAGCTTATACGGCCTTAATAAATTTCCTAAAAAAACTTATAAATACAGGGACTTCACTCCCACAGGTCATGCAAAGTTCACTCCTTGCGCTGACCTGAAAAGGACCGTCGGTTAAATCCGTACGGTCCTTTTCTTATGCTTACTGAATGCGATTTTCTTATGTCTTTATGTTGTTTCTTATTATGCTTCTTTCTTCTTATCAAGAATTTCCGAAGCATCCTTAAGTAAATTAATGATCGGAAGATGCTGAGGACAGACGCCTTCACACTGTCCGCACTGTATACAGTCGGCTGCTTTTCCGTGATTGGTAACAAGTCCGTTATAGAACATTCTCGGTCTGAAATCCTCATCGTAAAGTTTCATTGTATTGATGCAACGGAATACATCGGGAATGCTTATGTTCATCGGACATCCGTCCACGCAGTATCTGCACGCTGTACAGCCTATCTGCGGAATATCGAGCATGATCGCTCTTACTTCGTCAACAGTTTCCTTTTCCTTGTCGCTTAAGGGTTCGAAATGCGTGAATGTTTTAAGGTTATCATTCATCTGCTCTTCGTTTGACATTCCGGAAAGAATAGTCATAACTCCGGGAAGAGATGCTACAAATCTGAATGCCCATGAAGCGATTGTATTGTCAGGCTTTATTGCTTTGAATTTATCCTCAAGTTCGGGCTTTAACGAAGCAAGCGTTCCGCCCTTTACAGGTTCCATGATGATCATGGGAATGTTTCTCGAAGAAAGGATTTCGTAAAGCTTTCCCGACTGTACAACGGGATTGTTCCAGTCAATGTAATTGAGCTGAATCTGAACGAATTCCATCTCGGGATGCTCATCAAGAACCTTCACGAGAAGTTCGGGGCTTCCATGGAATGAGAAACCGAAATGTTTGATCTTGCCTTCAGCCTTTTTCTGAAGTCCCCAGTTAAAACAGTCAAGATTTTCATAGGTGGCGATATTGCCGTCTTCGACGGAATGAAGAAGATAAAAATCATAGTAATCAACGCCCGCTCTTTCAAGCTGCTCGTTAAAGATCCTGTCTCTGTCATCCTTGGTCTTCATCTCCCATGCGGGAAGTTTCGTAGCTATCATGAAAGAATCTCTGGGATATCTTTTTACTATCGCTTCTTTTGCGGCAACTTCCGATCTCCCGCCGTGATACACATATGCTGTGTCAAAGTAATTAAGACCGGCATCCATGTATTTATCCACCATACGACAGAGTTCTTCATGCTGAATAACACCATCTTTTTCGGGGAGTCTCATAAGTCCGAATCCGAGTTTAGGCATCTCATTTAAATTAATTCCCATTTTACCCTCCAATAAAAAATCTTAAAAATACCATTACAATAATTTCCTGATAAATCATCCGATTCCATTGTTTTAAGAATAAAAAATATTATCAATACATTCGATTTCAACGTTTTCAGGATAAAAAAATTTATCGATGCATACGTTTCCGATTCATAAAAACAATTTAAATAATTATATCAGTCAGGCATTTTTTAAACTACAAAAACTGCCGAAAAACAATTATCATTTTTTGTCCTTACCCATAAGCTCATTTTAATCTTTTCTTTTAACCGATCCGATTTACTGCTTTTTAAACCCGTAATGATCTCCCCTTGTCTGAACCACTTTATATCCTGTTTTTTCGACTCTTACGCTCATGCATCTTATGCATTCCGCCGCTTCATCGCCCGTACAGATCTTGTTGTCATAAAGAAGATATTTGCCCCTCACATCCGTGGGTGAAAGATTTGGCATTATTAC
>JAIKXN010000140.1 GCA_024684055.1 Lachnospiraceae bacterium
ATATATATGCGTATTATTTTGACATTCCATTTGATGAAACCGTAAGGCGACATCAGACCAGATCCAAAGCAGCTGAGTTTGGAGCCGATGAGATGCGCGATTGGTGGAAAGAAAAGGATTATTTGGATCTGATAAAAGAAATCACCATCACTGAAGAAAAGAGCAAGGATGAAATCGTAAACGAGATATATTCAAGAGTTTGTAATGGATGATAATCCACTGGTAATTGTAATGCATTATAATGTAAAATGAAAACAGGCATCTGAAGGTATTAAAATTGAGATTAATTCGGTGTTTGAAGAATTTGCTGATCGGCCGGGGAGGGAAAAATGAAATACGGTGAATCCACATTTGATATTTTATATCTTTCTTTTGCGATTCTGACGGGTGTTATTATTTTGATACGGCATCGCAACAGGAATGACGTACTCATGGGAACAGCGGCGCTTGTGCTCGGGATAGGCGATTCTTTTCATCTGGTTCCGAGAGTAATGAATTATTTCATTGATCGTGATTTCACGTGGTATCTGGGATTTGGAAAACTCGTCACTTCCGTTACCATGACAATCTTTTATATCATGGTCTTTTTGCTCTATAAAAGTGTTTACGCCAAGAATGATAAAAGTACAAAGGACATCGGTATTGTAATTTATGTTCTTGCGGCTTTAAGGATTGTGCTTTGTCTGGCACCCGGAAATCACTGGTTTACGGGAGAGGGGACGCTGCTTTGGGCAGTGTTAAGAAATCTTCCCTTTATAGCATTGGGAGGCATAGTAGTTTACCTGTTTTTCAAAGTGCGCAAAGAAGATAAAAGTCTCGGAAGACTCTGGCTTTATACGACGCTGTCTTTTGCATTTTATATCCCCGTGGCTATCTTTGCTTCGCTGCTTCCGATGCTTGGAATGCTGATGCTTCCGAAAACGGTCTGCTATATCCTTATGCTGGTTTCTTTTATAAAAAAGCAGCAGAAAAGCATTTCGGGCTGATAAATTAATACTGATTAAGGAAGAAAAAAGAAATACCCGGGATTATTCCCAAAACAGATAAAGTAAATAATCTGGTTTCGATGCATTGTATGTTGCAATGTATACAGTTTTTGTATTGGCATGTGATATTTTGAAATTAAATGAATTTTTTTAGGAGGTTCTATGTACGATTTTATTCCTGTGGTGTGTGGTGTTGTTGTTTTTATTCTTGGTCTGATTATGTCCCTTAATCCCAAGGGATCAACAAGAAAAGATTTAAGGGATGATAACAAAGCTGTCGCAAAAACCAGGACAAGCGGGATTGTTATGGCATTTCTCGGAGTTGTTCTGCTTATCCTTGGAATCATAAGAATTGTTATGTTTTAGATAAAGAAGAGGATAGTCAAAAAACAGAATTCAAAAGAAAGTGAAACCGGAAGGAGCAGCCCAAAAGGATGGATGAAAATTTTAATAACGAGCAGATGAATTATGATCAGAACGGAGATTATATAACAACAGATTTTAACAGGTTTGAAAATCAGGTTTTTGATCATATGCCTGAGGATCAGCAGAAAGCAAAAACTTCATTGGAACTCGGCCTTATTTCGCTTTTTGGAAGTCTGGCATGCCTCTTTGTTTATTTCTTTCTGAACAGGATGATATTCGTTATGGCTGTGACCCCGGTTATAGCGGTTGGCGGAATCGTACTGGCAGTTAAAACTATTATAAATGACAAGGGACTTCCGAAGGCTTATATCGGACTTGTTTTAAGTATAATCGGACTGCTTCCGTCGCTTCTTTGTACGCTGGTATTTTTCCTGGATATTTTCGCAGGTATTTTTATGAAATAGAAATCAGTTGACTAAGCTTTGATCGCGCTGCCGGCTTTCATATTCATGTTTCCATACGAAACAATTACCTGTATAAAATTATTCCGAAGGAATCTGCTGAAGAGTAAAAGAATGAATGAAGTCATAATCGAAGATGCAATAGAATATATTAAAAATCTTTTCGGAGAAAGAGGCGACGGACATGATGTCAAACATTCTCTGAGGGTTTATCGAAATGCACTTGCAATCGCCGAAAAAGAAGGAAACTGCGACAGAGAAACAGTATCGCTTGCGGCGTTACTTCATGATGCTGACGATCACAAACTTTTTGAAAACAAAAACAATGAAAACGCGAGGATATTTCTGGAAAGTCACTCTGTCAGCAAAGAGAAAACGGATTATATCTGCGAAGTCATCAATTCTGTTTCTTTCAGCAAAAACAGAGGCAGACGCCCTGAAACCGCGGAAGGGAAGATCGTTCAGGATGCCGACAGGCTTGATGCGATGGGTGCGATCGGAATCGCGAGAACATTTGCATACGGCGGGGCAAATAAAAGAAGTCTTGAATTAAGCATAGAACACTTTTATGACAAGCTTCTGCTTTTGAAGGATGAAATGAATACCGAAAGCGCAAAAGAAATCGCAGAAAAGAGACACGTATTTCTCGAAGACTTTCTTGAAGAATACAAAAACGAAACCGGAGAATAAATATGTATTCGCTATGTTCCATACCGATTTTACGGGAATCACGATAATAAGACCGGAGAGAAAAAAGGGAGCGGGCATTCTTCCCTGCCCTGAACTTGCAAGCGACGAAAGGCATATAAAGATTTTTTGAGAAAGACAAAGTTAAAAAAACACATAAGCGATATGTAACCTCTTTGCCGGAATCGGCAGGGAGGTTTTTTAAAAAAGACGGCAAAAAAGAGGAAAAATTGAGAATTTTCTGTTTTGTCATTAAATAGTCTGTGTTATAATTTTACTGTGTGGCCGAAATTTAACAGGCGAAGGGGAAAAGTTAACAGAGAGACAGAGGGTTATATATGTCAAAATGGATTATTGTAGTTGATGACGATATGGCGAATCTCAAAATGGCAGGGCACATCTTAAGCAAAAACAATATGAGAGTCAGCGCACTTAAATCGGGAAGAAAGCTGATCGAGTATATTGAGGAGAACGGTGCTCCCGATCTGATTCTGCTTGATATCATGATGCCGGAAATTGACGGCTTCGAAACACTTAAACTTCTTCGTCAGAAAGAAATTGAACTCGGGATAGCCGAAACTCCGGTTATCTTCCTTACGGCCGATGAGGAGAGTGCAACGGAAACCAGGGGATTTGAAGTCGGGGTTGCCGACTTTATCAGAAAACCTTTCAATCCGGATGTGCTTCTCAAACGAATTAATAACATCGTTTCCAATACTGAGAAGATCAGTACATTAAAAACAGAAGCATCCACGGATAAACTTACGGGACTTTTAAACAAGGCTGCTCTTGGCGTGACGCTTACCAAGATATGCTCGGAGGAATCCGGTGTTCTCTTAATGATCGACCTTGATTCGTTCAAACTTGTAAACGATATTTACGGTCATGAAATGGGCGACCGTGTTCTTATGGGATTTGCGGATATATTAAGATCCCTGTCAAAGAGCGGAAGCACACTCGGAAGAATCGGCGGAGATGAGTTTGCGGCATTTATGCCGTCTGCTTTTTCGGATTCCGATGTAATGGAATTTACCAAGAATCTGAATGATAAACTGTTTTCCAAAGCAAAGGAACTCATGGGGGAGGAAATGGATATACCTCTCGGCGTTTCCATCGGTGCCACTTTTGTTCCGAAGCAGGGAAATGATTACAACACTCTTTTAAAACAGGCTGACAAAGCGCTGTATATAGTCAAGAAAAACGGTAAACACGGCGCAAAGATTTATCATGCGGATTCTTTTATTGATGCCGACATGAACAATGTCAAAATGGACATAGATGCAATATCCGAAATTTTAGGGGAGAGATCGATTCCGGATGTTGCCCTTCAGCTTGAAAAAGAAGCTTTTTCTTATGTGTACAGATACGTCATGAGATACGTTATCAGATATCACATCGGTGCATGCAAAGTTCTTTTCACTTTAAATACCACGGAAGGACTTTCGGATGAAACCTACAGGGATCAGTGTGATGAGTTCGGCAATCACGTGAGACAGTCTTTAAGAAAAACCGACATTCTCATGAGAGGCCGTCACAATCAGTACTTCCTTCTTCTTACGGATATCAGGGAAGATGCGAAGGACAGCGTTATCAATCAGATAAAAAATAAATGGTATGAAAAATTTGGGAAAGGTATCGACATTGTTTCACAGGATGAAATGATAGTCGGATAATCGTTTTTCGGGGATAGCAAAAACGATTGTATTAGGGGACTTATATGGGCAAAAAAAGACGCAACAACGATTTATTTGAGACATCGCATATTATTATTCTTGTAACGTTTACGGTTCTTTCTGCTGTACTTATTTTCGAATCTCTTTTAATGGGATGGGAGAAATGGGTACTCATTCTTATTATTCTTGAAGTCATTATTAACTGGATAATGCACATAGCCCACATACCTTCGGAAAAAGACAGGATGTGGATTTATTCGGCGATGATGATGGTTGACTTTTTCTTTTACGGAATCCATCTTACAAGTACATTCGATCTGGCTGTGGTCATGTCGGCACTGATCCTTCTTTGTACACTGACCGGACAGAAGGCTCTGATCACGGTCTGCCAGATCACATATTACATTACGCTTGCATACGGAATAGCTGTAATGGTACTTGAAAAGTACACTTTTGACTCGCTTATCATAAGCAGAACGATAATGCACGCAATTATGATCTATTTTGTAGGTTTCCTTGCAAAAACGATCATAGACAAATGGATGCAGGTTATTGAAAGATCAAAGGATGAGATCATTCAGCTGACCGATGCTACTGAAAGATTGAATGATTTCCTTGCAAATGTTTCGCATGAGTTAAGAACGCCCATCAATGCGGTTATCGGTCTGTCGACCATCTGTATCGAAAAAGAAAACAATCCCGAAATAAAAAATGAAATGATCTCGGTCAGAAATGCCGGAAGAAAAGTTGCCGAACAGATCGGTGACATTCTGGATTATTCGGAGATCGATCGTGACAAACTTGTAAGGAACAATGAGGACTATATGCTTTCCTCTGTCCTTTATGATCTTGTTACGGAGATACGTCCCTACAAATCTCCGGACATAGAACTGATCATAGATGTCGATCCTTCGATTCCGTCGGTTATGAATACTGACGTCAACAAGTTAAAGAAGATATTAAAGGCGCTGATCACCAATGGCCTCAAATATACAAACGAAGGCGGTGTTTATGTACGTATCACCACAGAAAAAGAAGAGTACGGCGTAAACCTCTGCATAGAGGTAACGGATACCGGTATCGGAATGAATGAAGAAGAACTTGAAAGAATTTACGAAGGGTTCTATCAGGCGGATTCCGGAAGATCGAGAATGGGCGGCGGCCTGGGACTGGGCATGTCGATCGTTATAGGATTTGTTTCCATTCTCGGCGGTTTTATGACGGTTAAGAGCAAGCCCGATCACGGAACCGTTGTAAGAGTAAGCCTTCCTCAGACCGTAATCGACGAGAGAAGCTGCATGTCGGTTAACGATCCCGAAAAACTTTGCCTCGGCGCATTTCTTCATTTTGACAAATATACGAATCCTTCCGTCAGAGATTACTACAACTCGATGGTTCTTAATATGGTTAAAGGTCTCGGCGTTCAGATGCACAGAGTTGATAATGCCGAGAGTTTAAGGAAACTTCGCGATTCGGTTACTCTTACTCATTTGTTTATAGCAGAGGAAGAGTATCATTCGGATCCACGTCTTATCGAAGAGATAGCCGGTAAGGTTATTGTTGTGGTTGTTGCGAATTCAGATTTCAAACTTCCGCTCGGTTCCAAAGCATACATAATGGAGAAACCTTTTTACTGCTTCCCCGTAGCTTCCGTTCTTAATTCGGAAATCAATCTGAATGATAAAAAGGGCGTGAAGATGTATGCAAGGGGGATCAGGGCATTGGTTGTTGACGATGAACCCATGAACCTTACCGTCGGAAAGAGTATTTTCGCCAGATACGGCATGGTTGTAAGCACGGCAAATTCCGGACCGGAATCCATAGATATGTGCAAGGAAAATGAATACGATATTGTATTTATGGACCATATGATGGGAGGAATGGACGGCGTTGAAGCCATGAAACGAATCAGGGCTGTACTTTCAAGAGAAGGCAGGGATATGCCGATAGTAGCACTTACCGCAAATGCAATGAGTTCGGCAAAGCAGATGTTTCTTTCCGAAGGTTTTGACGGATTTGTAAGTAAACCCATTGAAACAGAGGAACTTGAAAGAGTTCTTAAGAGAGTGCTGCCTAAATCCCGGATCACTTACGAGGATGCCAGCGGACAGGAATACGAATTCCCTGATGAAGATAATGAGGCAGAGGAAGAGAAGAACAGTTTTTCGGATGATAACGATCCTCTCAAGATTATGTCGGATTACGGGATCAAAATCAAAGAAGGCCTTAAATACTGTATGGATGACAGGGATTTCTACGAGAATCTTTTGAAGCAGTATGTTGTTGAGGCTGATGCAAAGAGAAAAGCGGCAATAGAAGCGTTTGAAAACAAAGACTGGCATAATTACGCCATTCTTCTTCATGCTCTTAAGAGTACTTCCAAAATGATCGGAGCCATGGAAGTTTCAGAGAAGGCTAAGGAACTCGAAAAAGCAGCCAAGGAAGAGAATGCAATATACATTATGGAACATCATCCGAGAGTTCTCGAGGAATATATCGAGCTTACCGACAAGATAAGCGAAGCTTTCGGAACAAAGAAGACCGAGACGGTAACCGAAGAATCAGAGGAGAAAGAGGAGGCTCTGGAATTTGAGCCCGTAAGCGGATCGTCCGATGATGAAGTTCTTGAATTTGCGCCGGAAAAGGAGGATTCTGCTTATGAGTCATAAGGGTATTAAATACAGATTATATGATAATGGCGCGGATATTAAGCAGAGACTGTTCGTTCTGAATATTCTGACGATGCAGATAGTCCTTGTCGTTACGCTTATCGAAATACTTATTACGGATAAATTTAGTCTTGATGCAATGCTTCTTTTTGCAATGATGCTTTCGATACTGTTTGCAGGCATCGTTTCGGTCAAGTCCGGACACATCAGGCTCGGAGCATTGTTTATTGCAACAATTTTAAGTTTCGGTTATTTTCCCGTAACATTTTTTAAGGGAGGCGGCATCAACGGAGACGCTCCTCTCTGGTTTATTTACAATATATTTTTCGTCGGAATTCTTTTGAGCGGAAAAGTTAAATACTTATTCCTTTCGGCTCAGGTGCTTTCCGCAGTCGCATGTTACGTAACCGGTTATTTAAAACCGGAATGGATAGTTCCCAATACCGATCTCATGGCGCATGTTTATTCGCTGACCGCACTGATTTTAATAAGCATCGCGATAAGCAGCATGATCGGTCTTGAGATCAGACTTTTCATCAGGGAAAACAAACTCTCCGAAGAACGTAAAAAAGAAATTGAAGCGCTCAATGCTTCACAGAACAGATTTTTCTCAAGCATGAGTCACGAAATCCGTACACCCATTAATACGATCATCGGACTCAATGAGATGATCTTAAGAGAAGATATTTCGGATGAAGTTGCAGAGGATGCCGTAAACATCCGTTCAGCCGGAACCATGCTTCTTAATCTTATCAACGATATTCTTGATATGTCCAAGGTTCAGTCCGGAAAGATGGTAATTGCGGAAGAGCCTTATTCGATCGGAAACATGCTTTCGGAAATAGTCGGCATGTTATGGAACAGAGCCAATGAAAAGAAACTTGAGTTTCATGTAAATGTGGCACCTGATATTCCCTACGAACTGATCGGTGACGAGATCAGAATTAAACAGATTCTTCTAAATGTTTTAAACAACTCGATCAAGTATACCAAGGAAGGTTCGGTTTCGCTTTCTGTTCAGTGCGAGCGAAAGGATGATAACAATGCGGTAATAATCTTTACCGTCAAAGATACCGGCATCGGCATCAAAAAGGAAGATATACCTTATCTTTTCACGGCTTTTAAACGTGTTGATGAAAATGAGACGAGACACATCGAAGGTACGGGGCTCGGACTTTCGATCGTAAAACAGTTTCTCGACCTTATGGGCGGCAAAGTCAACGTCAACAGTATTTATACTCAGGGCTCGACTTTCATCATTGAAATACCGCAGAAAATAAACGGAGACAAACTGATCGGTGATGTGGACTTCGAGAAGAGCCGCACCATTGCCAAACTCAAGGAATACCATCAGAAATTTGAGGCGCCTGATGCGCGTGTTCTGGTTGTTGACGACAATGAACTGAATCTCATGGTCACTTCCAAACTTTTAAGAGGGACCAAGGTTAAGATTGACTGTGTTTCTTCGGGCGAGGAAGCGTTAAAGAAAACACTGAACGTTCCCTATAATGTTATTCTTCTCGACCATCTCATGCCTGAAATGGACGGTATCGAATGCATAAGGAAGATCCGTTCTCAGATCGGCGGTCTTTGCAGGGAATGCAGCATCGTGGCTCTTACGGCCAACACGGGCGAGGAAAACAAAGCCCTCTATGTAAAAGAAGGATTCGACGGTTATCTGCTTAAGCCCGTAACCGGAGAAACACTTGAAAACGAAGTATTAAGACACATTCCTCAGGAACTTGTTCATGTTATCGGAGACAGTCAGGAAATACTCGAAGAGACAATCTCCTGGATGAGGTCCAAGCAGATCAAAAAGAAGGTTATTGTTACAACGGAATCCGTAGCAGATATTCCCGACGAACTTATCGAAAAATACAATATTCCGATCCTGCCGCATAAAGTCAGCACACCCGAAGGACTCTTTAAAGACGGTTCGGAAATTGACACAAGAGGCGTTCTTTCTTACATGGAAGACAAGGAACATACAATAAAACCTCAGGCTCCGAACGTAAAGGAACACGAGGATTTCTTTGCGAGCCAGCTCAACAGGGCTAACAATCTTGTACATATGTCGATTTCTTCAAAGGTTGAAAACAGCGGATGTCCCAAGGCGATTGAAGCTGCGAGAGCGTTTAATAACGTAACGGTTATTGACACCGGACACCTTTCGAGCGGCCAGGGATTAATGGTTGTCGAAGCGTGCAAACTTGC
>JAIKXN010000017.1 GCA_024684055.1 Lachnospiraceae bacterium
CTCGGCTGGAACCCCCAGAAGACTTCATACGAAGAACTTATCAAGATTATGTCTGAGCACGACCGTGCTATAGCTAAGAAGGAAAAGGCTCAGTTATAAGCCTTCCCGCTTATTTTAGCCTTCTCCTTGAGGGCGAACGGCGTCCAGTGGACGCCATGTTTGTGAGCCGACCGAGCCGGAAGGCGAGACAAGGTGGCACGCAGTGCCGGATGAGGTGGAAGTATAAATTGAAGTGTATCATACTAGCAGGCGGGAGAGGAGACAGATTATGGCCCCTCTCCCGTCAAAGTTATCCAAAACAATTTATTAAGCTTCAGGGTGACCATTCCTTATTTCAGGAGACCATAGCCAGAAACATTCCTTACTGTGATGAGTTTATCATCATTACCAATGAGGAGTATCGTTACATAGCGATTAATCAGGTGGCTGCATTTCAGGGCCTGGTACACCGTTACATATTTGAGGGTGAGGGACGTAAAACTACCGCTGCCCTTACTTTGGCATGTTTAAGACTTAATAAATCGGAGTTGGTGCTTGTGGTTCCCGCAGATCAGGTCATAGATGGCGGAAGCTTTAAAGATGATATAACAAGAGCCAAAGAACTGGCGAATGAAGGTAATATCGTAACATTCGGTATGCCTGTCAATTCTCCGGAAGAAAGATACGGATACATCAAGGCCTCAGGAGAAGATGTGCTTGCATTTGTTGAAAAACCCGATCATGAGAAGGCACTGGAGTATATGAATTCCGGCGATTATCTTATAAACAGCGGAATGATGCTTTTCAGAGTCGGAGATTATCTTGATGAGCTAAAAAAATGTTCGGGCGATATTTACGAGATATGCAGGAACGTTCTTAAAGGAAGAAAGACAAATGGCAATTCTGTTACGTATTCGGCTTCTTTAATGAATACCATTCCCGCTGTTCATATAGAAAAGACTCTTCTAGAAAAGACTAAAAGAGCGAAGGTTGTAAAAGCACACTTTGACTGGAAAGATATCGGAGGATTTGAAGATGTAGCCGATTCCAGAACGTCCTCTGACGGATATGAATACGAAAATAACTGTGAAAACACGGATATCATAAACAGATGCCCAAAGAGCATAGTAGTGGCCAACGGCGTGTCGGATGTGGTTATAGTCAATACATCGGATGCGGTATATGTGGGAAAGAAGGGCGAATCGGAGCGTCTTAAGGAACTTGTTAACGATTCCGAAGCAGTATCTCAGATAGGAAGATTCTTTGAAACGGGACGGGTATTCTACAGACAATGGGGTGCTTATGATCTCCTGGTAGATACTCCTCATTACAGAGTAAAACACGTGGTTATTCAGCCCGGTAAAACAATATTTGCACATAAACATGAGTTTAGATCCGAGCATTGGACTGTAGTTTCCGGTACTGCTTTTATAGAACTTGACGGTAAAGAGGGATATTTCCATACAGATGATGTAATTGATGTACTGCCCAATATGAAACATCAGGTCAGCAATGTCGGAGATACGGAACTTGTAATAGTTGAAGTATCGGTTGGCGAAAACGTCAGCGAAGACGATAAGATTTCAAGTGATTGGAACGAGACTGACAATAAAGCCACTTCAATACCTTCAGAAGCTCTGGTAAAGCTTAATCCTGCTTTTAAGGACAATCTTTGGGGCGGTACCAAATTAAAAGAAATATACGGCAAAAAATGCGATTTTGACATACTGGCGGAGAGCTGGGAAATGTCCGCGCACGAAGCCGGACAAAGCATTATAGCCACAGGCCGCAACAAAGGTATGCTTTTTAATGAATATCTGTCTTTAATCGGCAAGGAAAACTGGGGCTGGAAATGCAGATCATTTGAAGATTTCCCCATATTGGTTAAATTTATCGATGCGAAGGATAAATTATCCGTGCAGGTTCATCCTGACGATGATTATGCCATAGCCAATGAAGCTCAGTATGGCAAGAATGAAGTCTGGTATGTAATAGACAGCGAGCCGGATTCTTTCCTTTATTGCGGTTTTAACAGGGATGTGACCAAAGAAGAGGTATTAAGACGAATTGAGGACGATACCATCCTGGAGATATTGAATAAAATACCGGTTTCCAAGGGGGATGTGTATTTTATTAAAGCAGGTACGGTTCATGCCATAGGCTCGGGCCTGGTAATATGCGAGATTCAGCAAAGCTCAACCTGCACATACCGTCTTTATGACTTTAACAGAAGAGATAAATTCGGTGATCCCCGAGAACTTCATATAGAAAAAGCATTGGATGTTTTGAATTTCTCAAAATATTGCCCTGAGAAGATTGATGAGGGCATAGTTAAATCGGAAGGTTATACCAAACGTATCATCTCACTTTGTAAGTACTTTGAGTGTGCCCTTTTGGACATTGAATCATCTGCAAGAATACTTGGGGTTGAAGAAAGTTTTACTTCTTTCCTGTGCATAGAGGGTAGCGGAACGGTTAACATAAGTAAACTGAATGAGCCCGATGTTATAATCGAGACTCTGAATTTTAAAGCTGGTGACAGCCTTTTTGCTCCAAAATCCACTGATGTTTTTGAAGTAAACGGAAAATGTAAGTTCATAATGACCAGAGTGTGACAGCGAACGTCAAATCTTCACCACGCACAAAACAAATGCGATTAAAATGAGATTTCCGTTAAAAATTAAATCATAATTTAATATTTCTTTTTGGTGATTTGAAACAAATTTTCGTATTTATATTATAAATTTCAGTTAAAAATTTATATTCAGCAAAAAATTTTATTCTATATATATGAGAGGAATGTGAAATGTTAAAACAAGTTTCTATCTACGCAGAAAATGTTAAAGGAAAAATGCTTGAGATCACAAGCATACTGGCAAAGGAAAATATTAATATTCTCGGATCGGTTACAAACGACTCCGCAGAGTACGGAATTGTCAGAATGGTTGTAAGCGATCCTGACAAGGCGGTTACCGAATTAAAGAAGGCTGATATCATCTGCAAGCTTACCGATGTTCTTGCTGTAGAGATTCACGATGAAGTTGGTAATCTTCAAAAACTTCTTCAGGCTTTGGATGATTCGAATATCAGTGTTGATTATTTGTATCTTTCGTTCAACCGTGACAGTGGATGCCCTATTATGGTATTCCATGCTCAGGATGCTCCTGAAGTTGAAAACAGCTTAAAGAGCAAGGGTTTTACTCTTTGTGATTAATATTATAATTTGCGGGATTTAATCCGGCAGATATATAAATATAGGTTACAATCAATCTAAACAACCAGTTGAAGGGGGAAAGGAACTTTTATGAACAATGGATTTTTCAAAAAAATCATTAAGTCGTTTGGGATAACGGCAATGTCTGCATTGACTTTATCCCTTTTGGCATTTGGTCCGTCATTGACGGCTTTTGCTGATGAACCGGAGGAATCTTTGGAGGAGATTGAGGTCTCTGAATACGTGGTATCCGAGACTTATGAATTCGAAGAAGAAAACACAGTTACATTCGAAGACTATATCAATTATCAAGTTGATCTTGCCCAGGAATATACTATTCCGGCATATGATGCGTCTTCATTTGCGGGAAACAAATTATCGGGACCTAATAAGAAATTATACGATAAGTATATAAATATTGCCATAAAGGTTGCCAACGGAGAATTGGATGATACAACCTGTTATTTTACACCTGAAGACCTGGGGATAACCGGAAGATATACTCTTGCAGAATTGGGTTGTACAGGGTTTTCCACTCAGGAAGAAATTGACGCGTTATTTTTTGCAATGGATGAAAAAACAGGAATGGACAAATTTGATTTTGCTTTGGTTTCCAATGTGATTCGTTCAGATTGCCCCTATGAAAGATATTGGATGGGTTTGAATTCCGGTTACAGAGGTTTTCATATCATGCGTCAATTAAACGCGAACAACGAATGGGAGTTTTATTATACCGGGGAAGCCAGTTTTTATATCAGCGTAAACAAAGATTATAAAGGAAATAATGGCAGTACATCCGTTAATACTGATAAGACAAAAGCAGTCAAGGAAACCATAAGCAGAGTTAACGGTATTTTGTCAGAAGCTCAAGGCAAGAGCGACAGAGAAAAGATAGATTATTACAAGGATCAGATTTGTGCACTTACCGAGTATAATTATGGGGCAGCGGCTTCCTCAAATTCTCAATATGGAGATCCCTGGCAGCTTGTATATGTATTTGACGGAAATACTTCTACAAATGTAGTTTGTGAAGGATATAGCAAGGCATTTCAGTATCTTTGTGAAAAAACACGTTTCAGCAGTTATAGTATTAATTGTTATACGGTAACGGGTGTAGTTCGATATGACGGAGACAGCGGTCTGCATATGTGGAATATAATGCACTGGAGTGATGGAAAGAACTATCTGGTTGATGTTACCAACACTGATGTAAATCAGGGAAATGACTTGTTTATGGCGCTTCCCGTATCAGGAGATGTGACCCCTTCTTATTGCTTTAATGCCTGGGGAGAAACAATTGAGTATTCGTATGATGGTTATATAAGACAGATTTTTTCATATTCGGATTTGATGCTTGGAGAAACAACAGGAGGTGTTAACAAAAGCGACAGACAGGTGGAAGCATTCGTAGAAAGATTCTATACACAGATTCTTGACAGACCTTCGGAACCTGCAGGCCTTGAAAACTGGACCAATGCATTGGTGGCAGGTACCAGAGGCGGTGCTGATGTAGCAGATGAATTTATTCACAGCGCTGAATTCCAGGGTAAAATAATGAGTGATGAAGAATATATTACAAAGCTCTATCACGCATTCTTTAACAG
>JAIKXN010000051.1 GCA_024684055.1 Lachnospiraceae bacterium
AAAAAAGACGAACAAAATGAAAAATATTCAGCTGATAAGATAATCAGTCGAACAAAAAAAGATTTGCTGACAAGAAAAAGCAAGAAGGATTTGCAATAAGGATATGAAATGAGTTTGCTGAGGCTGGATAAATATATTTCGAATACCACGGGCGAATCGCGAAGCAGGATAAAAGAAATCCTTAAAGCAGGCAGAGTAAAGGTAAACGGCGAGACGGTCAAATCCGGTGAGATAAAAATAGATGAGAGCAAAGATGAAGTTATGCTTGATTCGAAACCCGTTGTATTTGAGCGTTACAGATATTTTCTTTTAAACAAACCTGCAGGATGCGTGAGTGCAACAAAAGACAAATTAAGCGATACGGTTCTTGATATTTTAAAGAATGAAAATACAGCGGATCTGTTTCCGGTTGGAAGACTCGATAAGGATTCTGAGGGACTTTTGCTTATCACGAATGACGGAATGCTTTCGCATGAACTTCTGTCTCCGACGAAGCACGTTGAAAAAGTTTACAGAGTTGTTCTCGATAAGGAACTTGAAGAAGACGATCGTCTAAAGATTGAAAACTGTATAGACATCGGCGATGACAAACCCTGTCTTCCGGCAGTTGTTGAAAATTTAGGCAATAAAGAAGCGGAAATAAAAATCTGCGAAGGAAGATTTCATCAGGTAAAAAGAATGTTCGCCGCAGCGGGATATCAGGTTTTGTATTTAAAAAGAATCGCGATGGGAAGCCTTCGCCTGGAAGATGATTTAAAGTGCGGAGAATACAGAAAAATAAGCATTGACGAAATAGAAAAATTACGAAGGAGAGTGTAGTTATGGCTAAAGGATTAAATCAGAAAAGAAAACTCGTCTGTCTTATAAAGATCATGGAGAATCTGACGGACGAAGAACATTCTCTTACGATGTCTCAGATAATCGATGAACTCGAAAAGTATGGGATCAGTGCTGAAAGAAAAAGTATTTACGATGATTTCGAAACCATGAGGGAAATGGGATATGATGTGATCGGTGATGAAAGCGGAAGATACTTTGCATATTTCCTTGGCGACAGAACATTTGAAATGGCGGAACTTAAAATGCTTGTTGATTCCGTCAGCGCATCAAGATTCATGACCGACAAGAAGTCAAAAACACTTATCAAAAAACTTGAAAGTTTCACAAGTGTATACAATGCAAAGAAACTTGAAAGACAGGTTGTGGTTGCCGACAGAGTAAAGACCATGAACGAAAGCATCTACATCAATGTAGACATAATTCATACAGCAATATCACTCGACAGTCAGATAAGATTCAAATATTTTAACTACACGCCCAAAAAGGAAATAGAATACAGGCGGGGCGGCGAATTCTATTATGTATCGCCTTGGGCGCTTATCTGGTGTGATGAAAACTATTATCTTATCGCATATGATTCTGCGGATGAAATGATCAAACATTTCAGAGTGGACAAGATGAATAAAATGTGTCTTGTCGAGGCTTCGAGAGAAGGTCAGGCAGAATTCAAAAAAACAGATGTTTCCCAGTATTCCGGACAGATATTCGGAATGTATAACGGAAAGATAGAAAAAGTAAAAATGGAATTTGACAATGAACTCGCAGGAGCGGTTATAGACAAATTCGGAAAAGACGTTAACATCGTCAAAACAGGAACGAAAAAATTTACGGTCGTTGAAAGTGTAAGGGTCAGCAATCAGTTTTTCGGATGGATTTTCGGTCTCGGGGAAGGGGCTAAGATCACCGGTCCGCAAAGCGTTGTTGAGGAAATGAATTCCGAAATGAGGAAACGACTTGGTTAGGGGGAGAAAAAATTGAGATTATCGGAACTGGAAATATATTCAGACATAGTGATTCAGGCACATGACAATCCCGATCCCGATGCGATCGCATCGGCTTTCGGTCTGTATGTTTACTTTACTTCAAAAGGAAAGAACGCAAGAATTATTTACAGCGGAAGAAGCAAAATACAGAAGACAAATGTAGTCCTGCTTGTGGAAAGTTGCGGTGTGCCTATTGAATTTGTGGAACCGGAAACGGATTTCGGGGATGTGCTTTTGATCACGGTAGACTGTCAGTATGGCGAAGGAAACGTAAGTAAGTGTACTGCGAAAACCACAGCAATAATCGATCATCATCAGGGAAGCGGGATTTCGGATTACAGAGATGTCCGTCCTTATCTCGGAAGCTGTTCGACACTTGTATGGTATCTTATGGAAAAAGAAGGATTTGATTTTTCAGAGAATACTCTTTTATGCACGGCATTGTATTACGGTCTTATGACCGATACGGGCAATTTCATGGAAGTTTCGCATCCTCTCGACAGAGATATGATGGATTCGCTTGATTACAGTAAGAATCTTGTGAAGCTTTTTTCCAATTCGAATATAACTCTTAATGAACTCGAAATAGCCGGACAGGCACTTATTCACTACGAATATGATGAAGAGGATAAATATCTGATCATTTATTCGAAGCCCTGCGATCCGAATATTTTAGGACTCATAAACGATATTGCTTTGCAGGTTGACCAGGTTCTTGTTTCGGTTGTTTACAATGAATTCAACAGAGGATACAAGTTATCTGTCAGAAGCTGTACCAAAGAAGTTAAAGCAAATGAACTTGCAGGTTATCTTACGGAAGACATAGGAAGCGGCGGCGGACATATCGATAAGGCCGGCGGTTACATAGACGGTGACCAGTTTGAAAAGAAATATAACGGTGAGGATATTGAAGAATACTTCAGAGAGAGACTTAAAAGATATTTCAAGAGTTGCTCGATAATTTATACAAAAGATACACAGATCTCTCTTGAAGGAATGAAGGTATATTATAAGAAACGCATTAAGAGAGGCTTCGTCGATCTTTCAGAAATTCTTCCCGAAGATACGGCGATCACGGTCAGAACTCTTGAAGGAGATATCGACATTAAAGTTGATAAAGACTTCTACATTATGATAGGAATAAAAGGCGAAGTATGGCCTATTAAAAAAGAAAAATTCCACAAAACATATGAAGTCCTTGACGAGAAATATGAATTCCGCGGCGAGTATGAACCGGCAGTTCATCTAAGAAACGAAGGCAAGACTCTCAACCTTATTTCTTCGGCTAAAACCTGTATTAATGTTGATACCTCATGCATCCTTGCAAGAGAACTTAATAAAATCGTCAAAATATTCACCACATGGGATGAAGAAAAATATTTCTATGGAAAACCCGGTGATTTTATTGCATGTGTTCCGGAGAATACGCAGGACGTTTATGTCATTGAGCGTGATATATTCTTTAAATCGTATGAATCCAAAGAGGAAGCGGAAGTAAGCAATAAATAAATTTAGCCATTTACAAAAATATTATTTTGGTGTTACAATAAACGTCACAATCAATCGATTGTGGCGTTTTTGATTATTTATGTTTATCGGCCGGCAAACAGATTGCTTTCGGATGAACTGAAATATTAAAGATTAAAAACGTCAATACGGGGATTCCCCCAAATTTTTTCCAATAGTTTTCAGAAAATTAAAAATGTTTTGCAAATGTTAACGCAAATGTTTACTGCATGGCAGCATATCATTTTTTGCGTGCAAAAATCGGGTTATGGCAAATATCGGCGAAATGATCGGCAGGTATCGCGTTGAAAAAGTCATAGGTTCGGGCGGAATGTCCACGGTTTACAAAGTGAAGGACATGCGGGTCGGAACAATACTGGCTTTGAAGGAAATACCTGTTGTAAAAAAAGAAAATTTAATATCGGGATTTGCGGAAGCGGATGTTTTAAGAAATGTCAGCCATCCTTCGCTTCCGAGGATTACAGACATTGTTAGAAGAGAAGATTCTTACTGCGTTGTAATGGATTATATCGATGGAGAAAACCTTGAAAAATATGTCGAAAAAAACGGGCATTTCACGGAAGAGAAAGTTAGAGAAATCGGTCTTAAAATACTGGACTGCCTGATTTTCCTGCATTCACGGAAAGTGAAAATTATTCACGGTGATCTGAAACCATCGAATATTCTTATCTGCGATGGAGGGGATATTTTTCTTATTGATTTCGGAATATCACATTTTTTCATGGAGAAGTTTAGTGGGGCATTGTTTGCAACGAAAGAGTTCGCATCGCCTGAACAGATTATGGGAAAGGAGGCGGATGAAAGAAGCGATATTTACAGTTTCGGTGCGACTCTTAAATATCTCATGGGAGATAATGTTTCTCCCGAGATGAATTTCTTTTTGAAAAAGTGTCTTCAGGCCGACAAGGAAAAGAGATTCGAAAACTCTGCGGATGCAAGATGGGCACTTTTGAATTTACACAAACTAAACAGGGAATATACGAATAATCTTAAAAGAATAATATCAAGAAATCTTTTCTGCTTTATCATTTTTCTCCTGTCTTTATCAGGACTCTATGCATGCCTTTTTCATAAAAACAGCATCAGAGAAAAGGAGTACGAGAAAATAGTAAAAGAAGCGCTCGAAGGTGCAAATGAGGATATCAGAAAAGAAAAACTCGAGATACTGATCGGGAAAGAAAAAAATCTTAAATGGTTTGATATGTATTTTGAAGAGATAAAGAATGACTCTGTTTTTGACTCGGATGAAGAAGCGGCGATCTTGAGAATTATTGAAAGAGAAGAAGCTGAATTAAACGAAGAAGAGATCGCGTATCTCTATTTTGAAGCAGGAAGACTTTATCTTTTCTATTCAAATGATTCTGACAATATCAGAGAAAGATTTGCATCGGCAGTTACATGGTTTGACAAAAGCTTTGAGGCCGGAAATGAAGAAGCAAAAGTTTATTCGGATATCGGGGGATTTTTTTCGAATATACAGAATCTTATTCTCGAAGGACGTGACGGCAACAGTTATGCGTTATTCTACGAAAACCTCAAAGAACTTCTTAGTGAAGTTGGCGATGAAGATGTTTCCGTAAAGTTCGAAGTTTATGCTTTATGCGCTGATTCCATATACGCTTACGCCGGCGATTTTTTAAGAGAAGGTGCGGATAAAAAAGAGCTTAAATCTATTCTTGATCGCATTTTAAAAGAGGTTGAAAGCACAGGGAATACCGGTGTGCGAAATGAAAAGAAAAAATCAGAAATACTTAAAAGGATAGCGGAGGCAAAAGTTGAAATCGATTTTATTGAAAGTCTTAAGTGATGAAAACGGAATGTTAAAAACAGATCTGATTGAAACCGTGCTGCTTTTGCAGACTGCCGCATTCGGCTTTTTGACCATAGCGCTGATGATAAAGCAAAAAACGATAAAGGCAATAATTGAATTAATAACGATCAACAATATTAAAAGGAGGGTTAGCAAAATTGAAAGGAAGAACAGAAAGAAACATACAAAAAAATATAAAGAAAAGTGAAATATCAGCACAACACGAAATAGATAATGAGAATACCATTTTGGAAAAAGGAATAAAAACAAATACAGAAATAATTGAAGAAAGAATTACAGATAATCAATGTGAAAGTTTAGAAAGCAGGAAATCTCGAAATATAGCTTCGCACAATTCGGTATTGAAACGGGCAATAATGATCTTACCTGTTTTGCTAATGACAGGGTTTATTGTATTTGTTCAGGCGAATGCAAGTGAAATGCCGGAAGAAGACATTTTTTATGAAGAAGCTGAAGATAATAAGACTGATGACGGAGAAGGCGAAGAGGGTAATCCGGATGTTAGTGAAGACGAAGACAATAGCGAAGATGATAATCCCGATAGTGGAGAAGGTGAAGAAGGAAATCCTGATGTTTCAGAAAATGAAGATAATGGAGAAGGTGATAATCCGGATAGAGGAGAAGATGGTAATCATGAAGGAGAAGATAATCCGGATGGTGATGAAGGAGAAGATAATGAAGAAGATGATAACACGGATGAGGGCGAGGATAACGGAGAAGGTGAAGGTGAGTATGTACCGTTGGAATACGAAGATCTTGTTGATGAAAGCGAAAGGGCAATTTTGCATTTTGTAATGCCCGAGGAGAAAGCAACGATTGATGGGGCCGTGGCTTTTACCGATATTCCGAAAACGGGAATCGAAATAACGACTCAGGATGCGGTGTTAACCAAAGTCTCGGTTTTGGTATCTGAAAACGGGGAAGTGGGAGAGGAAACTGTTCTTTATGAAGATGATGAGAATCAGATTCTGACTTATGAAGAAGGAACCTGCGTATATATTGAGAGAAAGATTCATACATTCGATGACATTTTAAAAGCAGAGAAAGATGGATTATATTCGGTTAAGGTTACGATGGAATATCTTACCGTACAGCCCGTATATGATGAAAAGAATCAGAGAACGTTAATAACGTCAAAGAAAAGCGAGACGTTTGAAAAGAATATTTTACTGGATTCAAATGCGCCTGAACTGTCGGTTGATTTTGGTGATTCCGGTTTTTTATATTACTTTAACCATCCGAGAAATGCCGTGATCAGGTTTAAAGATGATAATATCGATGAAGAATCGTTAAAAGTTTTGATAAATGGAAAAGAATATTCTGAGTTATCAAAAGGAAAATCAAAGTCATCCGGCAACACAGAATACTTGATTAACTTTGATGAAGATTCGACATACGAAGGAATTGTCAGTATTAAAGATCTTTTGGGCAATGAAAGTTCGGTTTCGATAAATGAATTCTGTATTGATACCAAAGCTCCTGTAATCAATGTAAATATATCTGATGAAGATCGTAAATTTACAAACCAAAAGAGAATGGCAAAAGCTGAAATATCCGATGCACATCTGATTGGTGAAAGTGAGATAACATATGAGTTTAAAGAAGGTGCGGACAGATTTGAACTTATGGTATCCGACAAAGCCGGAAATATAACGGAATATAAAAGTAAAAACTATATTCAGGATTATATTGCGCCTGAAGGAGAGATTGATGGATTTGAATCTTATAAAAGCTATAACAAAGATTTCGGTTTTAGTATAAGCGCATCCGATAAATGGCTGGATGTGAAAAAGTCTTTTGTAGAAATAACGGGATTGTATAATGGCAGCAGTAACAGATACTTCTTTGATAAAAACAAGGATAAAAAAGTTACTTTTGAAACGATGGAATATCCTGATGATTATTACGTGGTTGAATACGTGCTTTGTGACAATGCCGGGAATGAAAGCAGAGAAAAGAAACATTTTACTCTAAACAGAAAAGGATCGACATTTTTCCTGGATGAAAATATGGAAATGCTCATGGGAAAAAGTCTTAGAGAAATATCGGGAGTTTCCATGTCCGAATGGAATCTGAACAAAATAATTCCCGAGAAAGGCAAGGTCATTTTCGCTGTAAATGCTGCCGTAAAGGATATGACACAGGGCGTTGATTATATAATAGAAGAGAACATGGGCAGTGTCGGTTATTCTTACAATTACAGATTTAATGACAGTCTTTTTAAAGAAGAAGGTGTATATACAATATCGGTAAGAAGCGTAGATGAGGCAGGAAACGATAATGATTCGCATCTTTCCAAGGATGATGTGAGAATTGTATTTGCAATCGAAAAACCTAAGCCTGAACCGGAAATCCCCGAAGAGGCAGAGACAATAAAGGTTAAAGCTCTGACGGATACTGAAATTGCAGAGGCAGCAGTCACTGAACCGAAAGATCAGACAGGATACGAAGAAAAAGAGGCGAAGATTGCCGAGGCATATAAAGATAATGCAGACGAAAAGATTACCGGGAAAGAATCGGATGACAAAACGGATGAAGATATTATCGCAGTTGAAAACGGCAATGAAGATGAATCCCCGGAGATCTTAGTGAAAGTTATGTTTATAATCATTGCTTTCTTAACAGCAACCGGCACCGTGATAGTTCTTTTCCTGATCGTTCGAAAGTGAAACCGGTAACGAAAGTCTGAAAATGAATTACCTTATTTAATTAAAGAATGAAATTTCACAAATAATTTTAATCAAAGTTTAAAAATTTGGTTAAAATTTTGTGAAAAAATGATGATTAAAGCCTTGACAAGTTAGACAAGGCTAATTATCATATAAGGCGGTTAGAACTTACTAACTTTTATTTTTGGCAATAAGGTTAGCAAAAACTAACAAAAAGAGGAGGAATAGTATGATGCCACTTGTATTAGCGGAACCGGGACAGGAGCAGATCATCAAAAAAATCGGCGGAAGCCCGGATGTAAAAAAACACCTGGAAGATTTGGGCTTTAATGTCGGAGGAAATGTAAGCGTAGTAAGTATGCTTGGTGAAAATGTGATAGTCAAAATCAAAGAGAGCCGAATAGCCGTAAGCGGTGAGCTGGCAAGAAAGATAATGGTCTGATCAAGTGGTCGAAACCGGTCTGAACGAATAATTATTTCGGACAAACCGGATGAAGATAATGAAAAACTATGATAATAACAGGAGATGGAGAATTGAAAACATTAAGAGATGTAAAAATCGGAGAAAAAGCGACAGTTAAAAAGATTCATGGTGAAGGCGCAATAAAAAGACGAATCATGGATATGGGCTTAACCAAAGGAACAGAGGTGTTGGTTCGTAAAGTTGCACCGCTGGGAGATCCGATCGAAATGACGGTAAGAAATTACGAATTATCGCTTCGTAAGGCTGATGCCGAAATGGTTGAAGTAGAGTAGAAAGGAAGACAAAGACATGAGTTTGACAATTGCACTTGCGGGAAATCCCAACAGCGGAAAAACAACGCTGTTTAATGCATTAACGGGATCGAATCAGTTCGTGGGTAACTGGCCAGGAGTTACTGTAGAAAAGAAGGAAGGAAAACTTAAAAAGAATAATGATGTAACGATCACCGACCTTCCGGGTATATATTCGCTTTCTCCTTATACTTTGGAGGAAGTTGTAGCAAGAGATTATCTTATCGGTACAAGACCTGATGCGATCCTCAATATTATAGACGGAACCAATCTTGAGAGAAACCTTTATCTGACAACACAGCTTACCGAACTCGGTATTCCCGTTGTCATCGCCATCAACATGATGGATGTTGTCAGAAAAGAAGGCGATGAAATAAATACAGAAGAATTATCAAGACAGCTTGGATGCAAAGTTGTGGAAATATCCGCTTTAAAGAATGAAGGCGTTATGGAAGCTGCTGAGGAAGCAATAAAGGCTGCGAAAGGCACGAAGACAATTCCCAAGCATTCATTCAGCGGAACCGTAGAACACGCACTTGCTCACATCGAGGAAGTCACGGTACACGATTTCCCTGAAGAACAGCAGAGATGGTATGCAATAAAATTATTTGAACGTGATGAAAAAGTACTGGCGAAATTCAATCTTACGGATGATACAAAAGCTCACATTGAAAAAGACATTATTGCTGCGGAAGAAGAACTTGATGACGATTCCGAAAGTATTATCACCAACGAAAGATATGTTTATATAGCTTCTGTTATTAAAGCATGCTACAAGAAGAAAAAAGCCGGCGAACTGACAATTTCCGACAAGATAGACAAAATTGTTACGAACAGATGGCTCGGACTTCCTATTTTTGCGATTATCATGACGCTTGTTTACATGTTATCAATGGCTTCGTTTGCACCCGGAACCAAACTTACAGACTGGGCGAACGACGGACTTTTCGGAGACGGATGGCATCTTCTCGGTATAGGCTCGGGGGCTTACGGTGAGGCGAGCGAAGAATTTACGGATGCGGCAAATGTAATTGACGCATTTATAGGACTTGATGATGATGCGGATGTTGACTATGTTTTGACCGGATTTGCCGAGACAGAAGAAGGCGCAACCGCTGATTATACACTTGAGGATGAAGAAACACTTTCGACGGAAGATGTAACTTATACATATGAAGAATTCGCTGATGCGGTTGATGTGTATACTGCTTACGAAGGCGAAGAACCCGATCCTGCAAACTACGGAATTTGGGTACCGAGTATCCCTGCTGTTGCGGAATCAATACTGGATGCGATCAACTGTGCTGACTGGTTAAAGAGCCTTATCCTCGACGGTATTATCGCAGGTGTCGGAGCCGTTCTCGGATTCGTACCTCAGATGCTCGTTCTTTTCTTCCTTCTCGCATTCCTTGAAGCATGCGGATACATGGCACGAATCGCTTTCGTACTCGACAGAATTTTCAGAAAATTCGGTTTGTCAGGAAAATCCTTCATTCCCATGCTTGTCGGAACAGGATGCGGTGTACCCGGTGTCATGGCTTCGAGAACGATCGAGAATGAAAGAGACAGACGAATGACCATAATGACCACAACATTTATTCCCTGTGGTGCAAAGATTCCTTTTATTGCAATGATAGCAGGTGCCCTTTTCCACGGCTCATGGCTGGTATCTGTCGGAGCTTACTTCATCGGTATGGCTGCAATCATCATTTCCGGAATCATGCTTAAGAAGACAAAGATGTTCTCGGGAGATCCTGCTCCTTTCGTAATGGAACTTCCCGCATATCACATGCCTACACTTAAAAACGTTCTTCGTTCCATGTGGGAACGCGGCTGGTCATTTATTAAGAAAGCCGGAACGATCATTCTTCTTTCAACAATCGTAATCTGGTTCTTATCGAACTTCGGCGTGGCTGACGGAGCATTCAGAATGCTTGAGGAAGAGGAAGTTAATCTTTCGATCCTTGCCAAAGTGGGAAGCCTTGTATCCTGGATATTCATTCCTCTCGGCTGGGGCAACTGGCAGGCAACCGTAGCTTCCATTACAGGACTTGTAGCCAAGGAAAACATCGTAGGTACAATGGGCGTATTATACGGCGGTGTGGAAGGCATGACAGTATATCAGGTACTCGCTTCGAAGTTCAGCAGCGTATCCGGATTCTCCTTCCTTGTTTTCAACCTTCTCTGCGCACCCTGCTTTGCAGCAATCGGCGCCATCAAGAGAGAGATGAACAATGCCAAGTGGACATGGTTTGCAATTCTTTATCAGTGCGGATTCGCATATGTAATTGCACTTATCATTAACCAGATCGGTGCGATCTTTATCGGAAAAATGAACATTATCGGTTTAATCTTTGCGATAGCAGCACTTGCAGGCATGGTATACATGCTCTTTATAAAAAAATACAAAGAAGCAGATAAATTAATGTAATAATATCAGCGGTTAAAAGGATCAAAGATTAAAAATATTAAACTGAAGGTAAAAGAACATAAGAAATTTAATTTGATTGAAATGATAATTGACGTATGTTCATTAAGCTCAAATGTTAAAGTCAGGAGTTATTATTATGATTTCGTGGATAATTCAGAATATTGGTACTATAATAATATTGATCCTTTTAATTGCTTTAGTGTCATTAATAGTTTCAGTGATGATAAAAGATAAAAAGCAGGGCAAATCGGCATGCGGCGGAAACTGTGCCAACTGCAAAATGTGCAGTGCATGCAAAGGGGGATGCAATAAAGGAAATACTAAGAAAACATTGTTCAAAAGATTATCGTGAAATCACTTAATCTTCAAAAAAACTGAACAATGGAGGAGTGCCTATGTTTAAAGAGGTAAGTATCGGACTTTTAATACCGTTTTTAGGAACATTGCTCGGCTCTGCATGTGTCTTTTTCTTAAAAAAAGATCTTTCGGACAAACTTCAGAAAGCTTTGACCGGATTTGCAAGCGGGGTAATGGTTGCGGCTTCAATATGGAGTTTGATCATACCCGCCATGGATTTTTCCAAAGACATGGGCAAACTCGCATTCGTTCCGTCAGCGATCGGATTTGCCGGCGGAATACTCTTCCTTTTGATTCTGGATATGATCATCCCTCATCTTCATCTGAATACGGATAAAGCAGAAGGACCTAAGAGCAGATTAAAGAAAACCACTATGATGGTGCTTGCCGTTACGCTCCACAATATTCCGGAAGGAATGGCGGTTGGTGTTGTATATGCCGGTTTGCTTTCGGGCAATACTACAATCACGGTTGGCGGAGCGCTTGCACTTGCGATAGGAATAGCAATTCAGAACTTTCCCGAAGGCGCGATCATATCGATGCCTTTATGCGCTAACGGTGACAAAAAAATAAATGCGTTTATTAAAGGAACTCTTTCCGGAGCAGTGGAACCGATCGGTGCACTGCTTACAATATTCGCAGCAAGTTTCTTTTTGCCCGCAATGCCTTATCTTTTGAGTTTTGCGGCCGGAGCCATGATTTACGTGGTCATCGAAGAACTGATTCCCGAGATGTCATCGGGTGAACATTCAAACATTGGAACACTGTCGTTTTCGGTTGGATTTATACTGATGATGGCGCTTGATGTTGCACTCGGATAATGCATTCGAATCAGCAAAGACTTAAAGATATTCGCAGTAATTAATTTATGAAAGCCGGGTGGCTTAAAAAGCAGTTTTACCATTATATTTTATAAACCTCTCAATACTCGAGGGGATAGCCGTACTTGAACAGAGTAAGTCGTCAACCATAGCAGGCGATTTACTCTTTTCATTTTAAAGAGGTTTTTTGAACATTCCATATTGCTTTGTGAAAATTTTTTAAAAATGTTTGCTAAATGGAATAAATGAAAATATAATGTAGTCGTATGTATTTCGAAAAGCACAGGAGGAAGACAAAATGAGCATTAGAATAGGTATTATCGGATACGGCAATCTCGGACGCGGAGTTGAATGCGCCTTAAAGCAGAATAAAGATATGGAACTTGTTGCGGTTTTCACCAGAAGAGACCCTTCAAGCGTTAAGATTCTTACAGAGACTGCTCAGGTTGTTAATGTTTCCGATATTGAAAGCTGGAAAGACAAGATTGATGTTGCGATCATCTGCGGCGGTTCCGCTACGGACCTTCCCAAGCAGACACCGGAATATTCAAAGCTTTTCAACTGTATAGATTCATTTGACACACATGCAAAGATTCCCGAGCATTTTGACAACGTTAACAAGGTTTGTCTTGAAAATAACAAGGTATCCGTTATTTCAATCGGATGGGATCCCGGTCTTTTCTCACTCAACAGACTTCTCGGAAATGCAGTTCTTCCCAACGGAAAAGACTACACATTCTGGGGCAAGGGTGTCAGCCAGGGACATTCTGATGCAGTAAGAAGAATTAAAGGCGTTAAGAATGCAAAGCAGTACACGATTCCCGTTGAATCCGCACTCGAAAAGGTAAGAAACGGAGAAAATCCCGAACTTACAACAAGAGAGAAACATACAAGAGAATGTTTCGTAGTTCTTGAAGAGGGTGCCGATCCCAAGGCAGTTGAGCAGGAGATCGTTACAATGCCCAACTACTTCGCTGATTATGATACAACGGTTCATTTCATCGACGAAGAAGAATTCAACAGGAATCATTCGGGAATTCCTCACGGCGGATTCGTATTAAGATCAGGCAAGACAGGCTGGAACGAAGAAACCAATCACATGATCGAGTTCTCGCTTAAACTTGAATCCAATCCCGAGTTCACTGCAAGCGTACTCGTTGCATATGCAAGAGCAGCTTACAGACTTGCTGAAAAGAAAGATTTCGGATGCAAGACAATCTTTGATATTCCTCTTGCACTTCTTTCCGACAAAGAGGGAAGCGAACTTCGCAAATCTCTTTTATAAAGCTTCAGGAGAATGATATGCATAACGACTTGTTTACAATAGGAAAATTTACGCTTCACGGATACTCGGCAATGATAGCGATCGGATTTATCGTTGGCATGGCTCTTTGCATTTTAAAAGCCAGAAAAGAAAAGAAGAACGAGGATGCGATAACCGACCTCGGACTTATCTGCTGTATTGTCGGTTTCCTTGGCGGTAAGATCTTATATCTTATAGTTGATTACAAAACTTTATTGTCAAACCCGAAAGCAGTGCTCGGATTTCCCCAGATTTTCTCGGGATTTGTGGTATACGGCGGAATCATTTTCGGATTTATCGGAGTTTTGGTTTATTCCAAAATTAAGAAGATCAATGCTTTTGAGTATCTAGATTTCATGATTCCTTTTATCGCCATAGTTCAGGGATTCGGAAGGATCGGATGTTTCCTTGCAGGATGCTGCTACGGTGCACCCACGGATTCATTCCTCGGCGTTGTTTTCCCTGAGGGCGCAAATGCGCTTGCGGGAATCAAAGTTTGGCCCACTCAGCTTTTCTCTTCGGCAGGAGATTTCCTGATCGCGGGAATTCTGCTTTTGTTTTCAAGGGTAAACAAAAAGAACGGAAATGTTTCACTGCTTTATGTGATTCTTTACGGTATCGGAAGATTCTTTATTGAGTTTCTTCGCGGCGATGCCGAAAGGGGAAACGTATGGCTGTTCTCGACATCACAGCTGATTTCGGTTATTATAGTACCTCTTGCCATAATTGGAATGTTGGTTATTAACCTTGTAAAAACAAAAAAGGTTGAAGCGAAGAATTAATCGTCAGATACGGTGGAATTATGTCACAGATTAAAGGATGCGATGTATCCGTAGGATATGAAAAGAAAATAGTTGCCGGCAATATTAATTTTGAAATTAATGAAGGTGATTATCTTTATATAGTCGGTGAAAACGGTTCGGGTAAATCAACGCTTATGAAGTGCATTCTCGGACTCGAAAAGGTTGTCAGCGGCAGTATTGTTTTCGGAGACGGTCTTAAGCAGAATGAGATAGGTTATCTTCCGCAGCAGACATTCATCCAGAGAGATTTCCCTGCAACGGTAAAGGAAATCGTGCTTTCCGGATGCCTTAACAGACTCGGATTCAGACCTTTCTTCGGAAAGAAAGAAAAAGCAATGGCAATGGAAGCAATGGAAATGATGGAAATTTCCGATCTGGCCAAACGTTCCTATCCGGAGCTTTCCGGCGGACAGCAGCAAAGAGTTCTTCTTGCGAGAGCACTTTGCGCAACACGTAAGGTTCTGCTTCTCGATGAGCCTGTGGCAGGTCTCGATCCGTATGCGCAGGAGCAGTTATATGCCCTTATTTACAGGATCAACAAAGAAGAAAAAACAACCATCATCATGGTTTCCCATGACTTGGAAGCGGCGAAGAAATATGCGACACATATTCTTCATATAGGAAAAGAAAAGAGTGTTTTCTGTACAAAACACGAATTCATTAAGGAGAACGGCGGATGCCTGTTTTAACAACTTTAATGGAATATTTATCGAGAGCTATGGTAAGAAATGCACTTATCGTAGGAGTACTTATAGCTCTTTGTGCATCTCTTCTCGGAACTACGATTGTTCTTAAAAGACTGTCCTTCATCGGGGATGGTCTTTCTCATGTTGCTTTCGGAGCGCTTTGCGTTGCCATGGTTTTATCGATTTCGGATAAAATGCTTCTGGTACTTCCGGTTACGATCATTGTGGCCGTGATACTGATGAGCTCGAATGACAAGAAAAAGATAAAAGGAGATGCCGCGATAGCGATGCTTTCCGTAGGTGCTTTGGCGGTAGGATATCTTCTGATGAACGTTTTCCCGAACAAAAGAGCGGGAAATGTATCGGGAGATGTGTGTTCCACGCTTTTCGGTTCGGCTTCCATTCTGACACTTTCAAAGACTGACGTAATTTTGTGCATTGTTTTGTCAGTGGTTGTTGTTCTGTTTTTCATCTTTTTCTATTACAGGGTATTTTCGATTACATTTGATGAGAATTTCGCTGCGGCTACGGGCATAAGATTTAAACTTTACAGGCTTCTTCTTTCTATAATAATCGCGGTTGTTATTGTATTAAGCATGCAGCTTGTAGGTTCGCTTTTAATCTCGGCACTTATCGTATTCCCGGTTCTGGCTGCGGAGAGAATCTTCAGAAGTTTCCTGACCGTTGTAATCGCATCTGCGGTAATCGGCGTGGTTTGCTCGACTGTGGGACTTATAGCTTCGATTCTTTTATCGACGCCAATAGGTGCTACGGTTGTATGCGTGAATATCATAGTTTTTGCCTTATGCGCATTGATCGGCAAAGTATTCGGAAGATACTGATATTTTAAATTATTACATATTTTGGGGGCGTGTGTGATACTGCGCCCTTTTTTGATGTCTTAAAAATTTTTTCTTGCACGCGAATAAGTGAGGTGCTATACTCACAAACGGTGCATTATAGGAGGATTATTAAATGATTACGACAAGAGAGGACATTCGTAACGTAGCAATTATCGCCCATGTCGATCACGGTAAAACTACTCTGGTTGACGGTTTGCTTAAGCAGAGCGGTATATTCAGAGACAATCAGGAAGTGGCAGAAAGAGTCATGGACTCTAACGATATCGAAAGAGAAAGAGGTATTACGATTCTTTCGAAAAATACAGCAGTTAATTACAAAGGCGTAAAGATTAATATCATAGACACACCGGGCCATGCGGATTTTGGCGGAGAAGTAGAACGTGTTCTTAAGATGGTAAACGGCGTTATTCTTCTCGTTGATGCTTTTGAGGGACCGATGCCCCAGACCAAGTTTGTTTTAAGAAAAGCTCTTGAACTTAAACTTCCGGTTATCGTATGTATCAACAAAATCGACAGACCTGAAGCAAGACCTGAGGAAGTTGTTGATGAAGTACTTGAACTTTTCCTTGATCTTGATGCAGACGATTCACAGCTTGACTGTCCCTTTATTTATGCTTCGGCAAAGGCAGGTACTGCAGTAAAGAATCTTTCGGATGAAGCAACGGATATGTCCGCGCTCTTCGAAACGATTATAGATTATATTCCGGCACCCCAGGGTGATCCCGATGGCGGAACACAGATTCTTATCAGTACGATCGATTACAACGATTATGTGGGAAGAATCGGTGTAGGCAAAGTTGACAGAGGAAGCATCAAAGCAAATGACGATGTAGTGATCGTCAACGCTCACGATCCCGAGAAGTCAAGAAAAGTAAAGGTTTCCAAACTTTATGAGTTTGACGGACTCGAGAGAGTTGAAGTGAAGGAAGCAGGTATCGGTTCGATAGTTGCGATTTCGGGAATATCAGATATTCATATCGGAGATACGCTTTGCAGTCCCGATGCGCCCGATCCCATTCCTTTCCAGAAGATTTCCGAGCCTACTATCGCTATGCATTTTATCGTAAATGATTCACCTCTTGCAGGAAGAGAAGGCAAGTTCGTGACAAGCCGCCACATCCGCGACAGACTTTTCAAGGAACTTAATACTGACGTTTCCTTAAGAGTTGAAGAAACAGACAGTACGGATTCATTCAAAGTATCCGGAAGAGGAGAACTTCATCTTTCCGTTCTTATTGAGAACATGAGAAGAGAAGGATATGAATTTGCGGTAAGCAAAGCGGAAGTTTTATATAAGAAAGACGAAAAAGGCAAGCTTCTTGAGCCGATGGAAAGAGCATACATAGATGTTCCCGAAGAATTTTCGGGAAGCGTCATCGAAAAACTCAGCCAGAGAAAAGGTGAGCTTGTAACAATGGGAAGCGTATCCGGAGGATATACAAGACTTGAGTTTGTGATTCCTTCCAGAGGACTTATCGGATACAGAGGAGATTTCCTTACCGATACAAAGGGTAACGGTATTCTCAATACGCTTTTTGAAGGTTACGGCCCTTATAAGGGAGACATCCAGTACAGAAAGCAGGGGTCGCTCATTGCTTTCGAAGGCGGTGAGAGTGTAACATACGGTCTCTTCAACGCACAGGAAAGAGGAACGCTCTTTATAGGACCCGGCGAGACGGTATATGCCGGAATGATCATCGGTCAGTGCCCAAAAGCAGAGGATATCGAGCTTAATGTCTGCAAGACGAAACACCTTACCAATACGCGTTCATCATCGGCAGACGAAGCGCTTCATCTTGTTCCGCCCAGGATTTTAAGCCTCGAGCAGGCAATAGATTTCATTGATACGGACGAACTTCTTGAAGTAACACCCACTCATTTAAGAATGAGAAAGAAGATACTTGATCCCACTTTGAGAAAACGTGCCGGATTTGCAAAGAAGCAGGCTGAAGAGAACGCTAAGTAAATAAATTTTGCAGGAAACTGATTTAAGGAAAGCATTATTTTTATTTTCCGGGCAGCAGGTATGGACGAATGCAATTCAGAATATATTTGCAAATAACAGTTTAATTGAATGATAATTTGTTTTTTGGACTGTAAGGACGCTCAAACGTCCTGCAGTCCGTTTTTTATGGAAAAACATGATAAAAAAATATATGCAAATGCTTCGGAAAAAGACAATCCGAAAGTGAGCCGGAATGCTTTGATTCAGGGCTTTGACGCGTTTTTTGGAGCGCCGTTCAAGACTAAATGTTCGCTTTACAAAAAGTGCGTTTGCAAGTATACTATAATTTGATTTATTGTGTGAAACTATGCCCAAAAGCATGTTTTTGAAAATGCTCTGAAAGCCCTGTTTTACGCGGTTTTATCAAATTTATTATCAGACGGAAATAAGGGAGCCTGAAATGGAAGTTTGTTTTGACGTTAAGATGACGGTGTCAAAACTGTACGATTTTAATTTACAGCATTCATACAAAAAGCCGATTTCTATAATAGCTACCGCGATCGGGGTTGTTTTCGGTTTTATGTTTATAAATTCACTTAAGTGGTATTACCTGGCTGCGGCACTTCTGCTTATTTTATATTTACCGATTTCGCTTCTCAGATCTTCGGCAATGAAGGTCCACATGATCGATTTCTTTAAGGAACCGGTCAGTTATCTTTTAAATGATGAGGGGATTACGGTAAGTGCACAGGGCGAAACCCAGACTGTTCCATGGTCGGAGTGCACAAAAGCATGCAATACCAGACAGAGTTACTTTATCTATACCGGAAAGAATTCTGCTTTTATCTTTCCGAAAGCCGACATGGGTGACAAAACAGGCGATGTTTTAATGCTTATAAATACGCACATGGACCCGTCGAAGGTCAAAATCAAGTTCGGGGGGCTGTGATGGAAGGAATATATGAAGTAAATTCTCCCGAGGAGACACTGGAACTCGGAATACAATTTGCAAAAGAAGCAAAGGGCGGTACCGTAATTGCACTTATCGGTGACCTTGGCGTCGGAAAGACGGTTTTTACCAAAGGCATAGCCAGGGGGCTTGGAATTGAAGAAAATGTTTCAAGTCCGACATTTACGATACTTGAATCTTATTATGACGGAAGAATGCCTCTTCACCATTTCGATGTTTACAGAATAGGCGATGTGGAGGAGATGGAGGAAGTCGGATTCGATGACTGTATCTGTTCGGACGGCATTACCATTATCGAATGGGCAGGCATTATCGAAGAGATTATTCCTGAGGGAACTTATGTGGTGAATATCACCAAAGATCTTTCCAAAGGGAATGATTACAGAAAAATAATAATCGGAAAAACCGAGAAGGAAGGCTATCTGAATTGAAAATATTAGCTTTGGATTCTTCGGGACTGGTTGCAAGCGTGGCTTATCTCGAGGACGGAAAGATTAAAGGCAATATAAACGTTAATTATCAGAAGACGCATTCGCAGACACTTCTTCCGATGCTTGACGAACTTGTTAAAACACTCGACATAAATCTTTCGGAAGTAGACTGCATAGCGGTTGCCAACGGACCGGGATCCTTTACGGGATTAAGAATCGGAGTGGCTACCGTAAAAGGACTCGGACTCAGCCTCAGAAAGGATATAGTACCTGTTTCCACACTTGAAGCTCTTTCGCTTAACTGGTACGGCGCAAACGGGATCGTATGTCCGATCATGGATGCAAGACGTTCGCAGGTTTATGCCGCAGCATACAGATTCGGCAAAGAAGTTAAGGGAGAAGAAGTTATCGAACCCGTTAACTGCGAGATTTCAAAACTTCTTGAGAAACTCGAAGGATTTGGCGAAAAGATTTATTTCACGGGTGACGGTGTACCGGTATACCGTGAGTACATAGAAAACAACCTTAAGGCAGAGACTGTATTCCCCATGCCCGTCAACGCATATCAGAATGCGGGCAATGTGGCAGTGCTTGGACAGTATTATGCCGAAAAAGGTCTAACAAAGAAAGCCGAGGAAGTTTCACCCGTTTATTTACGAAAGCCTCAGGCTGAAAGAGAAAGAGAAGCGTTACAGAATGCTTCAAATTGAATAAAGTAACAGTGGTCAGACTGCAGGCTTGATCGAAACATAAATGATCAGGTTCTGACGAAACGGAAAGAGAAGCGTTACAGCGTGTATCAGATCAAAAGAATGGACGAAGACAATGTCGAAGGCGTGGCTTTGCTTGAGAAAGACAATTTCACGGACGGATGGAGTCTTGAGTCTTTAAAAGAAGAAATTGACAATCCCGACGCACTTTATTTGGTGATTGAGGATGATGAAAACAAAAAGACAGTAGCGAGTGCGGGACTTATCGTAAGTTTTGACACTGCGGATATAATGAATGTTTCCGTAAGCAAAGATTACAGGAGACAGTCACTGGCATATAAGCTTTTGACTAAACTGATTGAAGAAGGGCGTAAAATCGGAGTCAGGGAATTTACACTGGAAGTCAGGGAAGGAAATGCACCGGCGAGAGCTTTGTACGAGAAACTCGGATTTAAGTGCGAGGGGATCAGGCCGGATTTCTATTCCAATCCCAAAGAAGGCGCTGCGATTTACTGGTTGAGGTGAATAATGTTTGAAGTATGTCTTTTGGGAACGGGCGGAATGATGCCCCTTCCGTACAGATGGCTTACGGCTTTGATGGTCAGATACAACGGGACCAACATACTTATAGACTGCGGCGAGGGTACGCAGGTGGCAATGAAAAAAGTGGGATGGAGTCCGAAGCCCATTGATATGATTCTTTTTACACATTTTCATGCGGATCATATTTCGGGACTCCCGGGAATGTTTCTTTCGATAGGCAATTCGGAAAGAACGGAACCGATTACACTTGTCGGACCCAGAGGATTGAAGAAAGTTGTAGAATCGCTTCTTGTAATTGCACCGCAGCTTCCGTTTGACATTGAATATATTGAAATTGAAGGCGATTCCGAACGGATCGATTTCAGAGACTTTCATATAGATGCATTTAAAGTTAATCATAACGTGACATGTTACGGGTACAATATCTCCATTGACCGAGCCGGTAAATTTGATGCGGATAAGGCCAAAACGCTTGAGATTCCGCTTCCTTACTGGTCGAAACTTCAAAAAGGCGAGACGATAGAAGACGGAGACAAAGTGTTTACACCCGACATGGTAATGGGACCTCCCAGAAAAGGAATCAAGGTTACCTACACTACGGATACGAGACCTTGCAAAAACATTGTTACCTTTGCGAAGAATGCGGATCTTTTTATCTGTGAGGGAATGTACGGCGAGAATGACATGCTCGACAAGGCCAGGGAACACAAGCACATGACATTTTCGGAAGCGGCGAATCTCGCAAAAGATGCAGAGGTTCGGGAGATGTGGCTTACGCATTACAGTCCTTCGCTTTTCAAACCCAGGGAATTTGTGGATAATGCCAAAAAGATTTTCCCCAATACTCTGGCGGCCAAGGACGGAACCATTGCAGATCTGAAATTCGACGAAGATTAATTATTTTAAATTCGACGAGGATTGATTATTTGAAATTCAATTTAGATTGATTATTTGAAAAATCGGATTGCATCTGTTTTGAAAAAAGTGCTTTTCGTGTTTAAAGCAGGTAAATTAAGTTGTAAAGAAATATTAACAATATTATGACAGGATATTCGGGATGAAGAAGAAAACAACGGTAATAATAGGAATAATCGGTATTATTGCGATAGCTGTTATGGTTATTGTTGTTTTTTGGGTGCAGAATAAAAAGGCGGTGGTTCCGACGGAACCCGAAGTTGATGTTTCGGCTGTATCGGAGATTCTTTTAAAAGATATCAGCAAAGCATACCCGCCCACACCGAAAGAAGTTTTGAAGTATTACAGCGAGATTACCTGTTGCTTCTATAACGAAGATTTGACACAGGAGCAGCTTGAAGATCTTGCGAAAAGATCCTATCTTCTTTACGATGACGAATTAAAGGATAACATGCCTTTTGATACCTATATGGAAAATCTGACTCAGGAGATACTCAGTTTTCAGGCACAGAAGATCGTTTTATCCGGATATTCGGTTTCGGCGGCGGCGGATGTGGAGCGTTTCAGCCAGGACGGATTCGAATGGGCGAGACTCTATGCTACCTATAGATTAAGACAGGGTACCGAATACATGTATTCAAATGAAGTGTTCATCATGAGAAAAGATAATGCGGGACACTGGAAAATATACGGCTTCGATCTGGCCAAGGAAGAAAACATGGGCACGATGGAAGACGAAGTGGCTGCAGACAAAGGGCAGTAAAATTTTGTGATCTTAAAGGACTTAGATTAATGGACAAGGATATAGTTATTCTGGCAATTGAGTCATCGTGTGACGAAACTGCCGCAGCTGTTATAAAAAACGGAAGAGAAATACTTTCAAACGTTATTTATTCGCAGATAGATCTGCATACGCTTTATGGCGGTGTTGTTCCCGAGATTGCTTCGAGAAAGCACATAGATAAGATCAATCAGGTTGTCGACAAGGCAATATCCGATTCCGGAATGGAACTGAAAAACATGGACGCAGTGGCTGTAACATACGGTCCCGGACTAGTCGGCCCGCTTCTCGTCGGAGTATCGTTTGCGAAGGCAATGGCTTATGGCGCGGGACTTCCCGTGATCGGAGTCCATCATATTGAAGGACATATCTGTGCAAACTATATTGCCAACAAAGATCTTGAACCGCCTTTCATCTGTCTGGTCGTATCCGGCGGACATACGCATCTTGTCAAAGTAACGGATTACGGAAAATACGAGATCCTCGGAAGAACGGAAGATGATGCTGCGGGCGAAGCTTTTGACAAAGTTGCGAGAGCCATTGGACTTGGTTATCCCGGCGGTCCGAAGATTGACAGGATTTCAAAAGAAGGCGATCCCTTCTCAATCAAATTCCCCAGAGCAAAAGTTGGAAACAGTGAATACGACTTCAGTTTTTCGGGACTCAAGTCGGCTGTTTTGAATTACCTGAATACGGCTTCCATGAATAATGAAGAGATCGTTACCGAAAATGTTGCGGCTTCATTCCAGCAGGCCGTAATAGATGTTCTTGTTTCGCATTCGATGGATGCGGTGGAAAAGAACGGTTTCAAAAAATTCGCCATTGCGGGCGGAGTGGCATCAAACAGCGGTTTAAGAGAAGCTTTTGAGAAAGCATGCGGTGAAAGAAATATTGATTTCTTCCTTCCGCCGCCTATTCTTTGTACGGATAATGCCGCAATGATCGGTGCAGCGGCTTATTATGAATATATAAGCGGAACGAGACACGGTCTCGATCTTAACGCAATAGCTAATCTTAAACTCGGCGAAAGACAGTAGGAAGTACAAATGAGCAGATTCTGTGCAATAGTTTTATCCGGCGGTACCGGGAAAAGAATGCAAAGCAGTATTCCCAAACAATATCTGATGCTGGGCGACAAACCCGTGCTGGCACATTCGCTTCTGGCTTTTGAAAACTCTGAAGTGGATGATATTATCATTGTCTGCGGAAAAGGCGAAGAAGAATATATCCATAAGAATTTCGTGGAAAAGTATTCTCTCAAAAAAGTCATTGCGGTCTGCGAAGGCGGGAAAGAAAGATACAATTCCGTGTTTAACGGACTCAAAGAATGCAAAAACACGGATTACGTTCTGATACATGACGGAGCAAGACCTTATGTTTCGAATGAGATAATCAAAAGAAATATTGAAGAGGTAAAGAAATATGACGCGACGGTTACGGCGGTAAAGGCTCTTGATACGATCAAAATAGCGGATAAAGACGGTTTTGTATGTTCGACTCCGGACAGAGAGAGCGTTTATGCCATGCAGACACCGCAGACTTTTAAGTTCGAACTTGCTTTTGAAGCTTATTCAAAATATATATCAATGCTTGAAAACGGGGAAGCACTAAAGGTGACTGACGACGCGCAGGTTGTCGAACTTTTCACGGATCATAAAGTTAAACTCATTGAAGGAGAATATACCAATATTAAGATTACGGTTCCTTCGGATTTGAAAAAGATTTGAGTTTTTTGAAAAGTGGAGATAAAAATCGTTCGCAGAGTCGAAGGAGAAACGAACGGTTTTATTAAATAAAAATATTAAATAAGAGGTTTGAAATGGAAAAATTTATTAAAATCACATCAATTGGTGCGGTGATCACTTATTTTCTTTTTATTCTGATAGGAGAATGGATGGGTCCTTTTGTTTTCTGGATCGGCAACAAAAATCCGGGGATGACAAAGGCCGGTGCGGGTATTGCTTTATACTTCGGAATGACTGTGTTTAATCTGATCAATGCTTTTTTATTTGTTTTGTTTGCGGCACTTGTCATTCTTGCGATCAGAAACGAAAGTACGGGCATTGGTGTGGAAATAACAGGTTTGATTATATTCCTGATAGCAAATCCCGTTTTTAATATATATGTTAAAAGGCTGATCTTTATAATTGCAACCAGACTGATTATGAATTCGGACGCGTTGGCGGCGTATTCGTTATTTACAACAGGAGAATCTTTCTTTTCCATTCTTTCGACAATAAGCCTGGGAATGATGATTATTGCGCTTACTGCTTCTATTTGCAGAAAAAAATGGTGTCCTGCCGAGAATTATAATGAGGGGTAGAAGATAAATTATAATGAGAGACAAAAGCGAAGCCCTGCTGAAAACAATAAAGCTGGAAATAGGCAAGGCCCTGTTGGAGATTATAATGACTGCTTGAGATAGGGCACAACAGGCTGCAGAGTTTCCTTATAAATATTTGATAAAGATTTATAAATTATTGTATCTTTAAGTGTTGACATGAAAGTTTAAATTTGATAAACTATCACTTGCGTTTGATGAAACGCGACTCGGAGAGGTATCGAAGTGGTCATAACGAGGCGGTCTTGAAAACCGTTTGTCCGAAAGGGCGCATGGGTTCGAATCCCATCCTCTCCGCTCTTAAAAACTTACACCCATATAAAAGGAAAACAAAGTTAACGACTTGCGGGTGTGGGCGAGAACGGATTATGAAATTACGTTCGCTTCATATAGTATGTATTGATTTAGCTGTCTGGAGAAGTACCCAAGAGGCTGAAGGGACACCCCTGGAAAGGGTGCAGGTCGTTAATAGCGGCGCGAGGGTTCAAATCCCTCCTTCTCCGTTTGAAGTTCCGATAGGAACTTTTTTGTTGCCAAAGAAAAATCCGGCGACATTCACAATCTTATTATTTACGTAAAGACGGATCATAAATCTGAAAAAAAGATAACGGTTCGGATTTAAAATGTCGGTGTGAGTTTATTAAGAATTGCCAAAACTCAGATAACATTTTTCACTCTTTATATTCAATATAAATAACATTGAAAAAAGAATAAAAAAATGTAAAAAAATTATTGACAATGAAAATCGTAAGTGATAAGATAATCAAGCACTGCCGAAAAACAGCAAGTGCACAGAACCTTGACAAATAAACAGCAATGCAACCCTGAAACAATTCTAAAATCGGTTAAAAAACCGAAGAGTAATTTCAGAGAAAGACAAACCTTAAACAAGTAAACGTTAAGAATAAGCTAAGCAGTTTATTCTAAGGCGGATTAAATTCAACATATTTTTATAGAGAGTTTGATCCTGGCTCAGGATGAACGCTGGC
>JAIKXN010000057.1 GCA_024684055.1 Lachnospiraceae bacterium
AAGCGGTGGTCTCTTACACCGCCTTTTCACCCTTACCGCTTGCGCGGCGGTTATTTTCTGTTGCACTTTCCTGAGAGTCACCTCTACCGGACGTTATCCGGCATCCTGCCCTGCGAAGCCCGGACTTTCCTCACCTCCGAAAGGAGCCGCGATCGTCCGTTCCACTCAAATATAGATTATAATTTGTGTTTGACTAAAAATCAATTATTTACTGATTCATCACGCAGACACGAACATTGATGCCCGATACCTTGCTTAAAAAACCCGTTGTCAAAATGCATTACTGATCGATCACATAAACACGTACATTAATGCCAGATGCCCTGCTCTTAAAAGGCTCGTAGTCAAGATGCGTTACTGATCAATCACATAAACACGTACATTAATTCCGGATGCCCTGCTCTTAAAAGGCTCCTCGGTAAGAAGCGACAGGTTAAGTTCATCCGCATTCTTTATCTCTGCGGCACTGAAAATATAATCTGCGCCCATCTCTTTCAGTTTCTTCGTATCGATGGCAAGGTCTTCTATTTCGTCCGTCGGATTGTTAAGACCTGTTGAAACCGGAAGTTCCGTGCTGAATATATAGCACCTGTTACCCCAGTCGTCAAAATATTCGCGAACACTCTCGTCCTTGGCAAGTTCATCTTTAATGATCTCACGGAATTCATGTTTGTATTCGAGAGGATAATCGGTTGAATAACCGTCCACCGTGTAAAAACCGTTAAAAAGAGAAACCGCGGGATTCATTCCGACAGACACGATTCTGTATTCGCTCTTTTCTCTTCCTATGGCATTCGCAATCTCATCCATAAGCTCTTCGTCGTAATACTTTTTCCATGTATCGACGCTGTAAGTATCCGGGAAAAATACGATCCTTATGTTGTGATAAAAAGTGCTCGATAAATAAACATTTTTCGCATATGCAAAAGAAATAAGAATGGTTAAAATCAAAGGAAGTACGGAAAGAATTCTTATTTTCTTAAATACTTTTTTTGCAAATAATATCTTAGCGATGTCAAGCAGAATCGCAATTTCAAGTATAAGCACGCACATCCAGCAGGCAGGCATTATCCAGTAAATCCTGTTAAGCTGAAATGTCTTAAGAATGCCTCCCGCACTGATTCTTAAATTAACGAAAGCGGGATACATCCAGAAGCATGAAAAAAGTGTATTCAAAACATTCGCGCCATAGAAAACGCAAAGAAGAATATATTTCTTTTTTATTTCCTTAATCTCTGTTTTTTTCTTTAAGAAAATCATTACGAAAGGAATGAGAACGATCAGTGCAAATGCCGAAATCGCAATATACATGCTGCAGCATTCCGAGTGGCTTCCGCCGATAAACATCATGTCTTTGAAATGATTGAGAACATCCGCTCTCGAATTCGGTATTATCTCTTCCCTGTGCGATAAAACAGCATTCTTTCCGAATGTATTTGCTATGAGATCAAGCGACGTTAATCCCTGGATCAGAATCAGAATTGCATCGCTTATAAGTAAATTGATTATGTGAGGACCGGAATTCCCATTCTTGGATATCACTTTGATCACCGACATAATGATTATCGCCAGACTTAAGAATCCCACGGACATATATCCGCCCCATGCAAGAGTCGTTCCAAACGCGTAGAAAACTACCGCAATAAAAGGAAGAACAGTCTTCTTTCCCTTATTCTTTGCAAGCAGAACAAGCGCCCACAAAAGAAGCGGAAAACCGACAATATTGAGTGCAAACATGGATTTGAAGGGAAGGTATGAGAAAACCGATGCAGCAAAGAAAGAAGCGAATGGATTGTCGGATATTTCCTTTCCGAGAAGGTAGACTCCGACATATCCGGTCAATACTGTTATGGTTAACATAACATCGAACGCTGCAAGCGGTTTAAGAATTTTATAAACCAAAACACCTAAAAATGACGAGACTGTGATGGTATATCTGTTTTGTCCGCCCATGAATTCGGGAATGAAATTTCCGTTCACTCCGAAATTTTTCGCGTACAGAACATATTTGAAAATACCGTCATCCAGCTCGTCATGTATCATCATATAGGCGTTTTCGCCAAGCATATAATACGGGAGGAGAAATACAAAAACACCTGCAAGTCCTATGATAAACCAGAACTGCCATTTGTATTTCTCATACATTTTTATTGTTTTCTGAATAAAACTATTCATTAAACAATTTCTCCCTCTAAAGGGCCGGAAAAATATTCCGGCCCCTATTAATCAAGCCTATACGTTAAAGCATGAACCTCCGACAAATTCTCTTACGATCGAATTCTTGGGAAGATTCGTTGTATCCATGCAAAGGAAATACTCAAGAAGTTTAAGAAGTCTCTTTGCTTCAAAATACTCGGGATCGTCAGGAGTCACTCCGTAAAGTATGGGTTCAGCAATGGCTTTAAGTGCAGCAAGTTCATAAATCTGTGCCGAGTTAAACATTGCATCCGCCGTCTCCTGGAACGGGAAGATATTCTCCTCTTCGCCTCTTCTTACCGATGCCCACATTCCAATGGTTCTCTTGGCCGAAGCGCCTCTGGTCCTGAAGTCACGAACCATTCTTCTGATAAGTCTTGCATCCGTTGTGGGAATGCAGTTATGCTCGTCGATATTAAGTGTTGTCAGGGCAGAGATGTAAATCTTGTACTTACTCTCTACGGGAAGACTCTCACTCATCTTATCGTTTAATGCATGAATTCCTTCGATAACCAAAACGTCATCCGGACCTAACTGCTTGAAGTTTCCTTTGTATTCCCTTGCACCGATCTTAAAGTTGAATGTAGGAAGTTCAACTCTTTCGCCCGCAAGAAGTTTCGTCATGTCCTCATTGAAAAGTTTTACGTCGATTGCTTCAAGACACTCGAAATTATAATTTCCGTTTTCATCAAGAGGCGTATCCGCTCTGTTTACAAAGTAATCGTCCACTGCGATCGGATGCGGCTTAAGACCGAGAGTTCGAAGCTGGATTGAAAGTCTGTGCGAAAAGCTTGTCTTGCCCGATGAAGAAGGTCCGGCGATCATGATAAACTTAACACCTTTTCTCGAAGCAATGTCTTTTGCTATTTCACCGATACTTCTTTCCTGCAAAGCTTCCTGAACGAGAACCATGTCATCGATATCGCCCGAACAGATGCAGTCATTAAGATCGCCCACCGTATCGATACCGAGCATGTCACCCCACTCCGTTGCCTTCATCATTGTTTCAAACACTTTTTCAAGAGGAACAAATTCTTCGAGGACATCGGGTGCCTGTTTTCTCGGAAGATTCAGGATAAAGCCGTCCTTGTACTTAAGTACTTCAAAATGCTTTATGTATCCGCAGCTCGGAAGCATATATCCGTAGTAATAATCAATATATCCGTCAAGGTCATAAACATTAATGACCGAACTTCTTCTGTATTTGCAGAGTTTAAGTTTGTCATCCATTCCCTGAAGTCTGAAAAGGTCCATTGCCTCTTCGAGGGGCTTTGAATGTTTCAGGATGGGAGCGTCGTTTTTAACGAGTTCTTCCATCTTCGCCTGAATGGCTTTGACAATATCATCGGTAATTTCCGTCTTTCCCTTATGTGAAAAATAATAACCGGTGTTGATCGAAAATTCGAGTTTGATCTTGTCGATATTGTCTTCGCCGATAACATCCGTGGCAGCCTTCATAAACAAAAGGATTGCCGTTCTCTTGTAAGCACGGTGTCCCGTACCGCTTGACAGATCGAGAAATTCAAGAGTTCCGTCCTTGTCCGGCGTTTTGGAAAGTTCACGCATTTTACCGTTAAAAACAGCGATCGCAATGTCATTTTTGCAGCTGTCCTTAAAATCCTTCGCGATAACTTCGAACGTTGTTCCTTCCGGATAATATTTTTTTACTCCGTTAACCTCAATCTTAATACTCTCCATATAGAACCCCCTGACATTTTTTTAGATTTTCAAATCTTTAATGTTATCAATAAAAATAAGTTCCATTCCGCAGTCATCCTGAATCGTCTTTTTTCCGGATGCCGGAAGAATGCACTTTTTAAACCCCAGTTTTGCGGCCTCGGCTATTCTCGCCTGAGCCATTGCTACCGACCTTACTTCGCCGGATAAACCGACTTCTCCAAATACGGCGGTATCCTCGCTTACAACTTTGTTGTGAAAACTCGAAAGAATTGCCACAACAAGTCCCAGATCCACCGCAGGTTCGGAAACTTTTATTCCGCCTGCCACGTTAATATATGCATCGCAGTTTGCAAGCGGCACGCCGATCCTCTTTTCGAGAACGGCCATTAAAAGATTTACTCTGTTACAGTCGATACCGTCCGACTGTCTTCTTGGAATGCCGAAATTTGTGATTGTAACAAGTGCCTGAATTTCGATAAACAAAGGTCTCGTTCCTTCCATGGAACACGAAACGACGCTGCCCGAAGAATTCGCCGGTCTTCCCGAAAGCATGAATTCCGAAGGATTCGTAACTTCGACAAGTCCCTGATTCTGCATTTCGAAAACACCTATTTCGTTGGTCGATCCAAACCTGTTTTTAACGCCTCTTAATATCCTGTATGATGCATGTCTGTCACCCTCGAAATAAAGAACCGTATCAACCATGTGCTCAAGCATTTTCGGTCCTGCGACATTTCCGTCTTTTGTTACGTGACCTACTATGAAAATGGATACGCCGAGCACCTTCGCGAGCTTCATGAGAACTCCGGTCGCTTCCCTGACCTGTGAAACGCTGCCGGGAGCCGAAGCCACATCCTCAAGAAACATCGTCTGAATCGAATCTATAACAACCACATCAGGCTTTGCTTCTTCTATAACCTTTCTGACGTCATCAAGACAGGTTTCACAGAAAAGCTGAACATTTTCCTTAAATTCGCCGATTCTGTCCGCCCTGAGTTTAATTTGTGCTGCTGATTCTTCTCCCGATACGTAGAGAACGTTTTTACCCGCGTCGCCTATGGATTTGCAGACCTGCAAAAGAAGCGTAGATTTACCTATTCCCGGGTCACCGCCTATAAGAGTCAAAGAGCCCCAAACGATACCACCGCCCAGGACTCTGTCAAGTTCACCGATATTTGTTTTTATTTTGTCTTCTTTCTTGATCTCAACTTTTGAAACGGGAATTATGACGGGATTCTCAGGTCTCATTCTTTTTGAAGTATTCCTGCTTGCCGTAACTTCTTCGCCTTCCTTGAATGAATTCCATGCTTTGCAGGCAGGACACTGACCCATCCACTTGGGACTCTCATATCCGCATTCCTTGCAAAAGAAGACCGTTTTAATTTTTTCCTTTGACATAAAACCTCTATTTTGTAATCTTTATGTCTTTGGGTTCGCCTTTTTGAAGTTCAACACTGAAACTTACTTTTCCCGAGCCGTTTGACTTGATCTTTCCGATCGACTTGGAATCTACAAAGATCTCATATTCCGTATTTTCTTCAAGACCTACCGTAATTCCGGCATCTTTATCAGATTCAACTTTAAAGAACAAGCCCTCATCATTCTCTTCAAAATCACTAACATTTGTACCCGGAACCGATTCGAAAAGGAACAATCCGTTTTTCTCGAGTTTAGTCATTGTGTTGTAAGTTTTGATTTTGTAAAGGTCTCCGCAATGAGGAAAATCCTCTTTTTTCTGTTTCTCGGAAAGTTCATAATTGCCGAATGCCAGTTTCCCGTTATCCGAAGTACTGATAATTTCCATTTAAATTACCCCCATGAAAATTTAAATAACACTTTCCGATCGTAAGATGACTTTTATTGACATTCTCAGGATAAAAGCCCTTTCCGGCCGGAAAATAAATTGATTTTACCGCTCTTAACCGAGCATTTGGGAGAAAGCCAGATACTGACTTTCAATAAAAATATTATACCTTAAAATCGCTTTAAGTTCCATAATATTTTAGTCAAATTTTATCTTTTCGTTTTCATATGAAACCCTTACCGATTTGCCTTTTGATATTCTTCCCGAAAGAATTTCACTTGCCAGCGAATCTTCTATTTCGGTCATAATACCTCTTCTTAAAGGTCTTGCGCCCATGAGAGGATTCGAATACTTGTCCACGATGTGATTTTTGAGTTCATCCGCGAAAATAAGCTTAATCTGCATATTTTCTTTCGCACGCTTCGAAAGATTCGAAAGAAGAAGTGCCGTAATGTCTTCGAGTTCTTTTCTTCCGAGCTTGTGGAATACGATGAAATCATCGATTCTATTGATAAACTCGGGCTTGAAAAGCTGTTTGACCTCTTCCATTACGTTCGATTTCATCTTCTCGTAATTCTGCTCTGCGGTCTCTCTCGAATTAAAGCCGAGGTTCTTGGGTTCGGTGATTCTCTTTGCGCCAACATTGCTGGTCATAATGATGATCGTATTCTTGAAATTGACCTTTCTTCCCTGAGAATCGGTAACCATGCCGTCATCAAGGATCTGAAGCAGAACATTGAAAATATCCGGATGGGCCTTTTCGATCTCATCGAAAAGAACAACCGAATAAGGATTCTTTCTTACTCTTTCGGAAAGCTGACCGCCTTCGTCAAATCCTACATATCCGGGCGGTGAGCCTAAAATTTTGGATACCGAATGAGCTTCCATGTATTCAGACATATCGACTCTGATAAGATTGTCTTCCGAGCCGAATACCGCAGCTGCAAGAGCCTTGGAAAGCTCTGTTTTTCCTACACCCGTAGGTCCTAAAAATACAAAACTTCCGATTGGTCTGTTGGGATCCGAAATACCGGTTCTTCCTCTTCTTATGGCCTTGCTGACCGCTTCCACTGCTTCATTCTGTCCGATGATCCGTTTGTGAAGGTTGTTTTCAAGTTTCAAAAGTCTTTCCGATTCTTTTACTGAAAGTTCCGAAACGGGAACCTTGCTCCATCTGGAAATAACCGTTTCAACTTCCTTAACCGTAACCTTCTGTATGCGTCTTTCTTTTTTCTTCTTTTCGGACGCTTCTGCTTTTCTTAATTCAATATAAAGTTCATCCTGCTGAGCCTTTGATTCGCTTGCTTTTTCGAGTTCTCCGCCGTGTATTGAATCCTTTATCACACGGTCGCACTCCGCGATTTTTTCCTTGAGATCCTCAATTTTGTATGAAGGCTTGAATACCTTAACCGAAAGAAGCGAAGCCGCCTCATCCATAACATCGATCGCTTTGTCGGGAAATCTTCTGTCCGTAATGTATCTTTCGGATAATGTTACGCATTCTTCGATGGCATCATCCTCATAAACAACATGGTGATGCTTTTCGAACTTATCCTTGATTCCCATAAGAATTTCAAGAGTGTCTTCTTTTCCGGGTTCCGAAACGCTTACGGGCTGGAATCTTCTCTCAAGTGCCGCATCCTTTTCGAAGTATTTTCTGAATTCTTCCTCAGTGGTCGCACCGATAAGCTGAATATCGCCCCTTGAAAGTGCGGGCTTTAAAATATTGGCTGCATCAAGGGTTCCCTTGGCGCTTCCGGCACCGATAAGCGTATGAATTTCATCCATGAAAAGAATGATGTCGCCTCTCTGGGATACCTCATCTATTACAGCATTTAATCTCTTTTCAAATTCACCTCTGTACTGTGTTCCGGCAACAAGTGCGGACATATCGAGAGAAAGGATTTTCTTGTTTCTGATAAGATCGGGAACATCGTTTCCGCCGGTTGCAATGCGCTGTGCAAGACCTTTTACAATCGCGGTTTTACCCACACCGGGCTGTCCGATAAGACATGGATTGTTCTTGCTTCTTCTCGCAAGGATCTGAATGACTCTCAGTATCTCTTCGTTTCTTCCGATAACGGGATCGAGCTTGCCTTCAAGCGCTCTCTGGGTAATATCATCCGTGAAATCCTGAAGCTTAAAATCAGAACTCTCTCCGTCCACGGGAATCTCATCGGGTCCGACAAATTCTTCTTTGAGATGTTCGTCATCCTCAAAGTCCAGATCTGCCGCAATTTCTTCCATAATTTTGCTTACCGAAAAAGGGGTATCTTTCAAAAGATATCCCAGCACATTGTAAGCTATAGAATTGTCTTCGCTGAGTACACAGTAAAGAATGTGCTCTGTTCCCACCGAATTTGCACCGAGTTCCTCAGCCATGCGCTTCGAAAGATCCAGGATCTTGTTTACCTGGGGTGTATACTTAAGCTTTCCTGAAACTTTTACTTTTCTCAGGGCTTCACTTCTGGCTTCAAAACTTTTTTTGATATCTTCGTGTGTAATTCCGTGTCTTTCGAGAAGGCTCTTGGAAACGGAACCTTCACATCTTGCAAGGCCGTATAAAAGATGCTGTGTATCAAGCGCCTGGGCGCCCAGCTTCTTTCCTATCTGGTCTGCGTATTTTAAAACCTGTTTGCTGCGTTCACTGAATTCCATAATATTTTCCTTATAACAAAGCCCCCGTTATTTCTAACGGAGGCCTGATAATCAGATGTCAATAAAATCTATATCGTCATCTTCTTCGTCTGCATCGTCATAGTACTCTTCTTCGTCGCCTTCGTCATCCACCTCATTGGTGAAGTAATTTAAAAACTTATCCTTTGCTCTGGCAGCTTTACTACGAACGGGTGCTTTTTCTTCATATTCTTCTTCCGGTTCAGGCTCTCTTTCTCTTCTGCCGCGGGATCTTCTTGAATTCTCAATTGAAGAAACCGGAATATCCTCTTCATCTTCTTCGTCTTCATAATCGTCATAATCATAATCGTCGTCATTTTCAACGCCTCTTGAAAGCTTAAGAGCCATGAAGAATACAACACCGAGAAGAATGATAACGAGAACGATAAGTATTACAAGAATAACCTTAATGTTAATGCCGAAAATCTTTGTGGCATCACCTTTCTTGGATGCTGTTGATTTTTCGAGAAATCCGTCATAAGAAATATAAGTGCTGTTCTTTTCGTCGAGAACATACCATCCGATGGTTTCTTTTTCATTCATACCGTAGATGATATAGTAATCGCCCTTGTTCCAAACCTTCTCGCCCGTTTCAAGAGAAACTTCGTTAAATCCGTCGGGAATAACCGAAGGCTCGCTTGAAGGCTGAAGAGGACTGATCGTTCTCTTGGGTTCTGTTGTTTCTGCAGGTTTCTCAGTATCTGTTTCTGCAGGTTCCTCAACGGGTGTTTCCGCCGGTGTTTCGCCTGCTTCGGGATCTGCAGTATCAGGTGTTGCGGGATCCGTTGTCGTCGAATCAATATTTGTTTCTGCGGGAGTATTGGTAGGTTTTGTAAATGTAAGAAGGTCGCTTCTTATAAAACCTGTCTTTGATCCTCCGTCTGCAGAGAATGTAACTTTGTACCATTTGTATCCGTCCGAAGCGGTAACTTCGCCTGTAACGGTAACTTCCGTATTCTTCTGAGCCTTAGCGATCAGATCGGATGATGCAGAAGCCTGTGAACGGATATTTACAACATCACCTGAAATATAAGCCGCTTTGGGATCCGTATTTGTAACGGTCGGTGTCTTGGGCGGTGTCGTATTTGCATCGGGTGAAGGAGCAGTACCTGTTGAAGGAGTGTTGTCATTTCCTGTTGCAGCCTTTGTGATAAAGTCGGATCTGATGTATCCTGTGGTACCTGCTGCAGTCTGTATCTTATACCATACTACATTGGATGAATTGGTAACCTCTTCAAGGATCGTAACCTTGTCTCCGGAGTTAACCTTTCCGAGTGATGTACTGGAAGCATCTGCCTGTGATCTGATATTTACATTGTTATCGTTTACCGTGCCCTGCGAATCCGCCAATGCGCTTATCGGTAAAAGAAAAATGCAAAGGAGCAATACTGCCAGCGAAGCAATGCAGTTTACTATTATTTTCCTGTTATTTTTAAGTTTCATTTTTCTACCTCTTATTTGTTTTCACAACTATAAAATATACCTTTTTTTTACTTTATAGTCAAGTGTACCGCCCTCTTGCAGGCGATTATAAACCCATAATTTCAACCATAAAAAATTACAAAAACAAATGCGAATAAAATTATGCCTCGTCGATGGCTTTTCCTATATCGTGACGCATGTATTTGTTGTCGAAATCAACCCATTCGCATGCTTCATAAGCTTTCTTTCTTGCTTCTTTAAGATCTTTTCCGATAGCGGTAATTCCGAGAACTCTTCCGCCGTTGGTAACAACCTTTCCGTCAGCGATTTTGCTTCCGGCATGGAAACAGAAATAATCGTCTTTTCCGTCAAAGTTTTCAAGGCCTCTTATTTCCTTGCCTTTTTCGTAAGCCACGGGATATCCGTCGCTTGCAAGAATAACGCATACTGCGGCATTATCCTCAAACTCAAGGTCGATCTTGTCAAGTCTTCCCTCGATGCATGCTTCGAAAACATCAAGAATGTCATTCTTCATACGGGGAATTACCACCTGAGCTTCGGGATCGCCGAATCTTGCATTATATTCAAGAACTCTGGGGCCTTCGGAGGTTAACATAAGTCCGAAGAAAATAATTCCCTTGAATTCTCTTCCTTCACTTCTCATGGCATCAACAGTTGCCTGATAAATGTATTTTTTGCAGAAATCATCAACTCTCTCCGTATAGAAAGGAGAAGGTGAAAATGTGCCCATTCCTCCGGTATTTAAGCCTTCGTCATTGTCTTTGGCACGCTTGTGGTCCTGAGCGGATGTCATAATCTTTATGGTCTTTCCGTCCGTGAAAGAAAGAACGCTTACTTCACGTCCGGTCATGAACTCTTCGATAACCATCTTGTTTCCGGCAGAACCGAATTTCTTGTCATCCATGATCTCATGAACGCCTGCTACTGCTTCTTCATGATCCTTGCAGATTAAAACTCCCTTTCCGAGTGCAAGGCCGTCAGCCTTTAAAACAACGGGAAATTTGCAAGTGTCAAGGAACTCTATTGCTTTTGAGGAATCCTCAAAAACCTCGTATTTAGCGGTAGGGATGTTGTATTTCTTCATCAGATCCTTGCTGAAAGACTTGCTTCCTTCAAGGATAGCCGCTTTTTTGTTGGGTCCGAACACTTTAAGACCTGCTGTTTCAAGAACATCTACGAGACCTGCAACCAGAGGATCGTCAGGTCCTACAACTACAAGGTCAATCTGCTTTTCAAGCGCATACATTGCAATCTTGTCAAATTCCATAACTCCGATCGCTTCGCACTCTGCCAGCTTTGCAATACCTGCATTTCCTGGTACGCAGTAAAGTTTGTCAACCCTGCTGCTTTTTGATAAAGCGGTAACTATGGCATGTTCTCTGCCGCCGCCTCCTACTACCAAAACTTTCATTTTTTCTCCTTTGCAATCTTTCCGATACTTTCGGGAAGAATGATCCACTCAGCTTCTTCCATGACTCTCTGCTGAAGAATCTTCGGTGTATCTCCTTCTTTGACCTCAACAGCTTTCTGCATGATAATGGGGCCCGTATCGGTACCTTCGTCTACAAAATGAACTGTCGCGCCTGTGATCTTTACGCCTCTTTTAAGAGCTTCTTCATGCACTTTGAGTCCGTAAAAACCGGTTCCGCAAAATGACGGAATAAGCGACGGATGAATGTTGATGATCTTTCCGCGATAAGTTTCAATCACATTGAGAGGAATAACAACAAGGAATCCCGCAAGTACGATAAGATCGGGGTTTGCTTCTTTTAAACCTTCAAGGAAAGCTTCATTGAAAGCTTCTCTGTTTTCGAAAGATTTCGGAGAAATGCAAACGCCTTCTATACCGGCATTCTTTGCCCTCTCAAGTGCATATGCATTCGGATTGTTGGATATGACTCTTACTATCTCGACATCTTCAAGTTTCCCTGAATCGATCGAATCGATAATAGCCTGAAGATTGGTTCCGCCTCCCGAAACACATACTACTATTCTCAGCATATTTCCACTCCCTTTTCGCCGCTTACGCATTTACCTACTACATAAGGATCCTCACCAGCGTCTTTGATAGCTTTTACAGCTGCATCCACATCTTTGGGATCGACTGCGATTATCATTCCGAGACCCATGTTGAATGTATTGAACATCATCTCCTCAGCTATGTTTCCTTCTCTCTGGATGAGGTTGAAAATAGCGGGAACGGGATATGAATCTTTGTTAACCTGTGCTTTGATTCCGTCGGGAAGCATTCTTGGAATATTCTCATAGAAGCCGCCGCCTGTGATATGGCTGCATCCCTTTACCGTTACGCCCGCATCTTTGATGCTCTTTAAAGCTTTAACGTAAATCTTTGTGGGTGCGATAAGCGCTTCACCGAGAGTTGTTCCGAGTTCGTCTCTGTAACGGTTAAGATTGTCTTCGGTCATTCTGAATACTTTTCTTACGAGAGAAAAACCGTTTGAATGAACACCGCTTGATGCCATTCCGATAAGTACATCGCCGTCTTTAATGTTCTCGCCGGTAATAAGATCTTTTCTGTCAACAACACCTACGGCAAAGCCTGCAAGATCGTATTCGTCTTCAGGCATAAGTCCGGGATGTTCTGCAGTCTCACCGCCGACAAGAGCACAGCCTGACTGTTTGCAGCCTTCGGCAACACCCTTAACGATCGTGGCGATTTTTTCGGGGATATTCTTTCCGCATGCGATATAGTCCAGGAAAAACAAAGGTTCTCCGCCTGCACAGACAACATCGTTAACACACATGGCAACAGCATCGATACCGATTGTGTCATGCTTGTCAAGAAGGAATGCAAGCTTAACTTTTGTTCCGCATCCGTCAGTACCCGAAAGTAAAACGGGATCGTCCATTTCCTTAATCTTCGACATTGAAAAAGCACCTGAAAATCCGCCGATTCCACCGAGAACTTCACTTCTGAATGTCTCTTTAACATATCCTTTCATGAGTTCCACAGATTTATAACCTGCTTCAATATCTACTCCGGATGATTTGTAATCCATTTTTTATCTCCTTGTATCTTTTAATTCTTTGTTTTATCTTCTCCAAACCGAAATTTCGGTTTTAAAGTACTGATTAATTATTTACACCTGCTTTTCCTTAGATTGTCTTTTTGAAAACCGGTTTTAATTCTTTTATTTCTATAAATTTTTTAATTCTTTTAATTCTTTTTGAATTTTCCGCCTTTTTCGGCCGGCATTTTAGTAGTTTTTATATCCCACTTCCTGAAGTCTTGCGTCTTTTTTCTGTACGCTTTCCTTAAGAGAGGCCGAATAATCCTTGATCTTCTGAAGAAGCTCGGGATCGGATGTCGCAAGGATCTTTGCCGCAAGAATGCCTGCATTGGCACCGCCGTTAATCGCAACCGTGGCTACGGGAATTCCCGAAGGCATCTGTACAATCGAATAAAGTGAGTCTTTTCCGCCAAGACTTGTCGTATGCATCGGAATACCGATAACGGGCATGGGAAAAATAGCCGCGCACATTCCGGGCAGATGAGCTGCCATTCCGGCTCCTGCGATTATTACTTTGAATCCCTTTGATTCAGCGGTCTTTGCATATTCGAAGAAAACATCGGGTTCTCTGTGTGCCGAAATAATAGTCATTTCATATGAAATACCGAATTCATCAAGCATCTGAGCTGCTTTGCTCATAACGGGCATATCGGAATCCGAGCCCATCACTATACCAACCTGTGCCATATCATGCTCCTTTATAACTTTGATATTTTTTTTGTGTTGTCAAACACTTTTAATGCATTAATACTCGTAATGTCCTTCGATGTATTCGTAAAGGAGATCACCGTTTTTAAGATAATGTTCATTGTCTTTGACATTTATCTCTATACTGTATCTGTCGCCCTTGTCGTCTTCAACCGTCCAGAAAGACTTGTTGTCCGTGCAGACAACGGAAATGACTGTTCCCTTTTTGAGAGTCGCTTTGTCTTTTGAAGGCATATTGTCCTTATCCGCCTTAAAAACATCGAGATCCTTTGTCAGCGAGAAGGAATAACCGTACTCTTTGGATTTTTCAAGGTTATAAACTTCAATAAGATCAAGAGTGCCCGAATCATTTATCTTTGCTTTCGTTTCGCCGAACAAAAGCTCTGAGCCGAACGAAAGGTTTTCGTAATAATCAAGCTCCCTGATTTCGTTCGAGTTCGGATAAGAAGGTCCGCCGCTGTACTCGGCCAGAGGATACAGTGTGTCCTTCGGTTCAAAAATCTGAAGATGGTCGACACCGTCAAAGAAATGGTTCTGAACGTAAATATAATCTTTTCCGTTCTTTCTTACGATAAACACTTCCGGATCGATAAACGAACCTGAAAGTTCGATCTCTTCCTCGTATTTGAAATCTCCGGAAAATGCATAGAATTTCTGGAATGTATCGGAATAAAAACCAAATTCTTCGTTGTAAACCTTTGCCCACGAGAACTGCATATTCCTGTATCCGTCGGAAAACTTTACGGGATAATACATTCCCGAATTCACGCGGATCATGTATTCGGAAGGCGTATTCTCAAAATACTTCTGATTCAGATACTTTGAATTCTTTGAAGCATCAAGATAAACCATCTGATAACCCGCTACGTACGGAGCAAGAACGTAATTGTTGAAATACAAAACTATTCCTTCGTATGAAATCGTAAAAACAAGTTCCCTGTTATCAATCACTTTTTTCACATCAGCAGCAAGTTCTTCCCTGTTTTGAGCAAAGAAATAATCGGGATCGTAATTCGCATAAAGATAATCGGCAATAACGTTCTCAAGTCCGTTTGTATTTACAAACATATCGTCAAATCCGATATCTTCGCCTGTTGCCGAATCGAAATTAATTCCGGAAAAGGCCATGCCGTCATGAGCTCCGCCCCAGTAATCATTTCTGTATCTTAATATCGAAAATACATTTGAATCGGCTCTTACGACTCCGTCGAGGATCGAATTGTAAAAAGTCGCAAAATAGGTGTTTTCTTCCGGTTTGGGATTCATCTCATCCCATGCCGCTCTCATATCGCTTTCGTCCTGATCGAGCGCTTCTTCCGTATCTTTTCTGAATTTATTGACTTTTTCGGCAAGTTTATGGAAAGGATACTTATCGCCTTCCTCTCCCTCATCTATGATAACTTCGCGGTAATTCAATCTTACTATCTCTATGTCTTCGCCGGCCTGATCCTTAACGCTCTGGCTCTTTGAATAAAGATCTTCGATCCTGTAATCCGGAAATCCGCTGACAGTAACTTTCTCGGTAACATCTTCCGTCCGATCACTGTTTTCCTTATCGGTTTCCGTATTATCCTTTGTATCGCCGGGATCGCTTTCGCTTTGGTTGTTTTCGCCTGCGTCCACAGTGTTCCGGATCTGAGCAAGTTCTGCGCTTGAATCCTTGTCAACATTGCCGGAATTTATATTAAGTCCGGTGCATGCCGTAAGTGAAAAAACCATAATGCACGAAAGAAGATATGCCGCTATTTTTCTTTTCATGAACTTTTCCTCTTGATTTTACAAATGCTTTTTCCCCAAAAAACACATACATGGTTATTTTACTACAAAAGATGAATATTCACAAGAAAAAAGGAAGCGTAATGTTGTTTACGCTTCCCTTTACGTATTTTTAAGTCTTTATTTTGCAAGGATCATCATGATTTTGTTCGATCTGTTGACGAACTTGGTCATTTCTTCAGGTGAAAGAGGACCGTGCTGGATAAGTGCCAGGTCGAAAAGCTGCTCGCAGATGATATTTACATTCTCGCCGTCCTTCTGTTCAAGAAGATACTGAACGAGTTTGTTGTTGGCATTAAGCACAAGCGTAAGTCCTTCCTTGCTGAACTCGTCGATGCCCATTCCGCTTGCATACATACGCATCATTTCCTGCATCTTTCTGGTCTCGCCCGACATAGTCATCATTGCGGAAATGTCTTTGTTTTTAAGTTTTTCAAGTTTTACCTTGATATCGTCTTTCTTTACGATCTTTTTAAAGAGTTTGGAAAGTTCTTCCTCTCCGGCCTTTAATTCTTCTTCTACCTTTGCGGAATTCTTTGTCTTTAACGCATCGGAGAGATCCTCATCGATTCTCTTGAAGATTACGCCTTCATTCTTCATCTCAAGCTGATTGATGAAAGGCATATCGATATTGTCGGTAAGCATTACGGCATCCATTTTTGCCTTTTTGAACATCTGAACATACTGGCTCTGCTCTACTGGATCCGTAACGAAATAAATTATTTTTTCTTTCTTTTCTTCTTTGTTTTCATCACTGTTTCCGGCCTCATCCGTCTTCTCGCCTTCGCTTACAACTTCGGCTTCCACGGGATTGCCGTTCTCGTCAACCGCTTCAGATACATCTACGGGCTTTGTTTCAAGGCATTCGGGCAGTGTCATGTACTCGCCCTCAAGATTCTTGAAGAGAATATAATCATTCATCTTAACGCAGAACTTGTCGTCTTTTAAGCAGCCGTATTTGACGAAAGGAGAAATGTCTCCCCAGTATTTCTGATAATTTTCCTTATCGGTCTTGCACATTCCGGAAAGTTTGTCTGCAACTTTCTTTGTGATGTATTCGCTGATCTTGTTTACGAATCCGTCATTCTGAAGTGCAGATCTCGAAACATTTAAAGGAAGGTCGGGGCAGTCGATAACACCCTTTAAAAGAAGCAGGAATTCGGGGATGACTTCCTTGATATTGTCCGCGATAAATACCTGATTGTTGTAAAGTTTGATCGTACCCTCTATTGCATCATATTCCATGTTAATCTTGGGGAAGTAAAGAATTCCCTTGAGATTGAAAGGATAATCCATGTTAAGGTGAATCCAGAAAAGAGGCTCTTTGTAATCGTTGAACACTTTTCTGTAGAATGCAAGGTAGTCTTCTTTCTCGCATTCAGCGGGATTTCTCATCCATAAAGGATGTGTATCGTTTAAGAGTTCGGGACGTTTCTTAATTTTGATCTTTGCTTCGTCCTCGCCTTCTTTTTTCTCAAGTTCTTCGATAACAACGTCGTCCTCGAGTTTTTCGCTTGCGTTGATCGTTTGTGTTTCCTTGGTATCTTCCTTGCTTACGTAAATCTCGGTAGGCATGAAAGAACAGTACTTCTTGATGATTTCTCTTACGCGGTATTCGTTGCAGAATTCAACACAGTCTTCCATAAGATACAGAGTTATCACCGTACCGACGGAGTCTTTTTCGGTTTCATCCATTGTGAATTCGGTTCCGCCGTCGCACTCCCAGTGAACAGCCTTTGCACCCTCTTTATATGAAAGAGTATCGATCGTAACCTTGTCGGATACCATAAATGCCGAGTAAAAACCGAGACCGAAATGACCGATTATCTGATCGTCGTTGGCTTTGTCTTTGTATTTCTCGATAAAGTCCGTAGCGCCGGAAAAAGCAATCTGGTTAATGTATTCTTCAACTTCGTCTGCAGTCATGCCGAGACCGTTATCGATGAATGTAAGTGTCTTCTTCTCGGGATTTGCGATAACATCTATTCTTTCTTTATATCCGTCGGGAAGTGTGTATTCTCCCATCATGTCGAGTTTTTTGAGTTTTGTTATTGCATCGCAGCCGTTGGAAATAAGCTCACGGATAAAAATATCATGGTCTGAATAAAGCCATTTTTTGATGATAGGAAATATGTTTTCCGAATTAATTGATAAAGAACCTTTCTTGCTCATATTAAAAATCACCTCTTTTTATTTTTTGGCAGCTCGTCCGCTGCCCCTCATCTCTTATCGAAATTCCTTTAACAAATCGCGTAAAACAGGGAATTTCTTTCGTACAGTGATTATTATAAAACCCGAAAAACCAAATGTCAATAAAAAATTAGCACTCATCGAAAATGAGTGCTAATAACTGTTATTTTCCGTCAACAATGATGTCTTTGTATATATCAAAGAATGAATCGGTCTTTACTTCCGGATCGTGAATGATCTTGATACCCGCCCATTCCTTATCGTTTAAATTCGCGATTATGTTTGGAAGAAATTCGTTATACTTTTCCTCGAAGGCCTTTCTCTTTGCCTCGTTGATGATCGCTTCCTTGTTTTCGTTTGTGGCTTTTCTTTCGTAGGTGCTTATGCATTTCACAATGTAATAACCGTCTTCCGTTGTTATCACGTTGCTTATTTCGCCTTCTTCGAGATCGAATACCGCTTTCTCGTAAGATTCGGGCATTTCTCCTCTTCTGTAGGTGTGATTACTTTCATCACCTTCGTTGCATACGGCGCAGAGGCTTTCAAAATCCGCTCCGGTCACGGCATCTTCTCTTATCTGCAATGCCCTTTCCTTTGCTTCGGCTTTGGCCGATTCGGAATAATCCGTAAGTTTGCCGTGATTATCCTCATGATAAGTCTTGATGAAAATCTCTTCAACGGTAACGCTTCTTGCATCATCATCGCTGATTTCGAGCTGCACTTCATCCACGATGGAATTGTAGACTTTCTCGGCAAGCGCATATTCGGAATACATCTTATAAACAAGGTCCTCGTTTGCACCTAGTTCGCTCTTTTCCTTTTTGCTTAATGTTTTCATGTAAGCCTTTGCAGCCTTTTTAAGTGTTCTTTTTTCTTCGCCCGAAAGAGAAACTTTCTCGTTTTTTGCCATAAGATTTAAAACTTTGATTCTCGTGACCTTCGCAAGCACAGTTTCCTTAAAGGCTTCTTCGATCGTGGTATCGCCCGCAGATGTAGTCCATATCTGCTCACCGAAAGTCTGCTCGTAAGCATTGGCCATATTTGTAAGATAAATATTCATCTCGTTCGTTTCGCACGAAAGCGTATTGATCCTGAATACCTCACCTTCCGCAAACCCGCCGGTGACCACAACCGATTTTTTGCATCCGGACAGCAGACCGATCGAAAGTACAAATACCGTTATTAAATTAACTGTTTTAAATAATTTGTTTCTTTTCATTTCGCACAAACAAATAAGGGGAGGTCAAGCCTCCCCACTGTTATTTTTTTAGAATAAAGGATACTTAGCTGTAAGTTCGTCTACGATTGCTCTTGCGTAAGGAATCTTTTCCTCGCCGCCCTTAACGATTGCAGCGATGGCATCAGCGATCTTATCCATATCCTCTGTATTCATGCCTCTTGAAGTAACTGCAGGTGTACCGAGTCTTACACCGCTTGTTACGAAAGGCTTCTGAGGATCGTTGGGAACGGTGTTCTTGTTGGCTGTGATATGAGCCTCGTCAAGCATCTTCTCAACTTCTTTACCTGTATATTTTTCACCTCTTAAGTCAACGAGCATAAGGTGATTGTCAGTACCGCCGGAAACAATGTTGACACCTCTGGACATAAGTCCTTTGCAAAGTGCCTGTGCATTGTCGATGATGTTCTGTGCGTAAACCTTGAATTCGGGAGAAAGTGCTTCCTTGAAGCAAACTGCCTTGCCTGCGATAACATGCATTAAAGGACCGCCCTGGATTCCGGGGAAGATAGCCTTGTTGAAGTTATACTTCTCTGCAGCTTCCTTGTTTGCAAGGATCATACCGCCTCTGGGTCCGCGAAGAGTCTTATGTGTTGTAGTTGTTACAACATCTGCATAAGGGAAGGGTGAGGGATGAAGTCCTGCAACCACAAGACCTGCGATGTGTGCAATATCTACCATGAGAACTGCCCCAACCTCATCACAAACTTCTCTGAATTTCTTGAAATCAATTGTTCTTGCATAAGCCGAAGCGCCTGCAATGATCATTTTGGGTTTGCATTCAAGCGCAAGCTCACGTAATTTATCGTAATCTATGAATCCGTCGTCATTAACTCCGTAAGGAACAACATTGAAATACTTGCCTGACATGTTTACGGGTGAACCGTGTGTAAGATGTCCGCCGTGGTCAAGGTTCATACCCATGATAGTGTCACCGGGCTGTAAGATGGCAAACTGTACTGCCATATTGGCCTGTGCGCCTGAGTGAGGCTGAACATTAGCATAATCACAACCGAATAATTCTTTTGCTCTTTCGATTGCAAGATTTTCAACCACGTCTACACAGCCGCATCCGCCATAATATCTCTTACCGGGATAACCTTCTGCGTATTTGTTTGTGAGAATGCTTCCCATAGCTGCCATAACAGCCTTGGATACCCAGTTCTCCGAAGCAATAAGTTCAATGTGACTGTTCTGTCTTGCTTCTTCATCGGTTATCGCCTGTGCTACTTCAGGGTCAATCTTTTTTACTTCATCCAACGAATACATATATATACTTCCTCCTAATGAAAAATAGAAACGAACACATTATAGCACGGTTGTCTGAAAATATCCACTATCAATATCTTTCAAATTAATAAGAAAATCCCGCTTCTATTTCATTCTGAAGGATATCGTCTGCCGTTTCGTAAAGCTTGTTTTCCATATCGTTCATTTTGTCATCGTCGGCGTATTCGAAAAGATAATGATTGATAACCAGGTTATATGTTATCTTTCTGTTCTCATCATACATTTTCGTAAGATTGATACCCGCATTTTCAAAACCGCATTCATTCATGTATGCCCTTACTTCCCTGACGAAATCATCTTCTCTTTCCTCGAGCGCTTTTTTATACTCTTTTGCCTGAAGATTATCAGCGTATGCCTTTGCGGAAAATCCAAGAACAAGTGCGATTGCTGCTGCAAAAATGATTGAAATGAAAAGTTTATGTTTATTTCCCATAATTAAATCCTCCCGAAACATCTTTTGTTTACAGGAGGATTATAACACGACCATATGTCCAATAAAAAGGACAGCTAAACATTGTTGATTTTTTCTTTAAAATGCTGCATTTATCACTGTCCGCAGGCTGAGATCAGGCATTCTCATCAGCCGGATCAACAATCAGACTTTTTAATAATCAAATATATTCAATCTCAATATCGAGATCTTTAAATACATCCATAACAGCAAAGTAATAATACTCTCCGGCTTCTGCATTCCGCACTTTTATATTCTTTATGTTCATTTCGCTTATACAGTCATAAAGCGCATCGAGATTCTTTCCGTAATACGAGGGAAAAGAAAAAAGTTTTGCAAGATATTCATGCGCTTCTTTTCTGTCATTGAGTTTTGATGCATCGATCATATATTCCATACCGGTCACCCCTGTTTATTTTATCTGCAAGCGTATTTTACCACATTTACGGATTTTTTTACAGTAAGCACATTTTATTGTGTATTTTTGCCCATTATAAGTATTTCAAATCACCAAACATATATAAATATATATAAATAATGAAATAACTGATTGACTTGAAAAAACAATTATAGTATTCTTAATGCGTTTTTGAAGCAGATAAATAAGGCGGACTTATACGTATATATACACATTTAACCGGACTTTAGCGTGTTATCCCGGAGGAACTTATGAGCAGCAATAGTACTGAAAACAATTCGGTAAACAATACCGTTTCAGAAAACGCAGCGAACAGCGATACAGTTTCTGAAAACATCGATAATAAAGAAAGCAAAAACATTTCGGAAAATACTGCTGAAAATGAAAGCAGACAAACATCTGAAAGTAATATAAATACTGAAAGCAATATAAATAATGAAAGCAGCAAAAACAGCGAAAACGGCAGTTTTCTTCAGCCGGAAGCAGAAAGCAAAAAGAAGAAATTCTTCAAAGGTTTCATCAGTATTGCTGTCTACTTTTTGGTTTTCAGCGCCACAATTATACTTTCGGAAGTTTTCTTAAGATACAGGATCTCGGGAAAGATAACAAGAATGAATCTTGCTTTTCTCTTCTTCGTACCTGCCGAAGCAATGTTCTTCACAGCGTTTGCGGGATTCTTTAAAAACATCGGAAACAAGATCACTCTTCCGTTTGTTCTTCTCGTAATTAACCTGTATTACTGCATTCAGTTCGTATACTTCAGAATATTCGGTTCTCTTTTCTCGGTATCCATGATGGGTATGGGCGGAACCGCAGTCGGAAATTTCTTCTGGGCAATGGAAGAAGTGCTTATCGCTTCCATCATTTTTCTGACGATTTTCCTTGCGCCCACGCTTATAAGTATTTTTGTTTCGCTGATCAAGAAGATCAAATATCCCGGATACCATATAGTTTTGCACCTCCTGGTTATCGCTCTTGCAGTAGGATTATGGTTCGGCGGGATCGGTGCACTGAAGCTCGCCGGAACCGACAGACAGTCCGCTTATTATGTATTAAAGAACAATTCTTCCGATACTGATACTACGGCAAGTCACCTCGGAACCATGGCAACATTTCTGGTAGAATCCGGTGCCTACTATCTCGGAATCGGTAATCAGGATTCCGAATCGGATCTCGTTACGGTTTCAAAAAGTGATTTCGAACTCGTTGCCGATAATGCTTCAGGAAATCTTAATACAACCGAAACTACCGAAACGGTAAATACCGACGCTAAAGATGAAAACGAAATCGAGGCCGAAGGAACTGCCGGGGAAACCGAAGAAGTCAAAGAAAAATTCAAACCCGAGCCGCGTATCGATCCTGTTTTCGATTTTTCCAAACTTGCTGAAGAATCAAACGACAAGAATAATGCAAACCTCTATACATACCTTGCGGAACGTGAACCTTCCTATACAAACGAGTACACAGGGCTCTTTGAAGGTTACAACCTCATTTACATCTGCGGTGAAGCTTTCTGGACATATGCCTGTGACGAAAGAGTTTCACCCACACTTTACAAGATGGCACATAACGGAGTTGTTCTCGATAACTATTACAACTCTTTCCTTAATACTACCACAAACGGAGAATTCGCATTTACCACGTCTTTATGGCCCGATGTTTCTAGATGGGCCATGGCCGGAACCGACGTCGGAAGTTTTCCTCAGTCGGCAGGCAAGTTCATGCCCTACGGCGTCGGCGACTTTTTCTCCGATAACGGCATAAACACTTACGGTTTCCACAACTACTACGGAACCTATTACAGACGATATATTTCATGGCCCAATATCGGTTTTAACGACTGCAAGTTTATGGGCGAGATGAAATTTACATCCAACTGGCCTTCCAGTGACCTTGAAATGATGGAGCAGTCTGTTAACGATTATATCAATGATGACAGATTCTTCGCTTACTACATGACCTTCAGCGGTCACGGGCCTTATTCGGTAGCAAACTCAATAGCAAGAAAGAATATCGAAGAAGTCAAAGAACGTTTAGGCGAAGATGCCGAGAAATACAATACCGAAGCACTCAATTACCTTGCCTGCAACTTCGAACTCGAAAAAGCCATGACATATCTTCTTGAGAGACTCGAGGAGGCAGGAAAACTTGATAATACGGTCATCGTACTTACCGGAGATCACTATCCTTATTATCTTTCCGAGACAGGACGAACAAGCCTCTGCCAGAAAGAAATACCCGAACTCGAGCAGTATCATTCAACATGCGTTATTTACAATGCAGGCCTTGAAGAACCCATCCACAACGAAGAATATTGCTGCAACGTCGATATCGTGCCCACCATTCTCAACCTCTTCAATCTTCCTTATGATTCAAGACTTTTAATGGGTACTGACGTATTTTCGGAAGAAAGCATGCATACAGCAGTTCTTTATAACAAGAGTTTCTTAAACGATACAGTCGAATACAACGCTTCCACTCACGAAGCCGTATGGAAAATCGATACTTCCGTTTACTGTGATGAAGCTCTTGATTCATACCTTAACAATTATCTTGCATTGAACGACTCCAATTACCTTGCAAGTATCAATATGCTCAAGTACAATTTCTACTTCACCATCTGGAAGCAGGCCGGACTTTTAACCGACGAAGAAATTGCGTCAGAAAACAGCAGAGCCGCCAGAGCAATGCAGATCAACGAAGAACAGAACGCTATCGAAGCCGAAGCCGAAAGACTCAGAAAAGAAGCCGAAGAAGCCGCTGCTGCAGCCGAAGCCGAAGCCGCCGCTGCCGAAGGCAATAACTAACAGCAAACAATTACTCTTTACTCCCGGACATGTTCCGGGAGTTTTTTTATTCCGCCCGCATTCGTGCCATACGTCATAAGACAGCGGATTCGTCGACAGAGCTCTCGTAGCATTAGCCGGGCACTTAATGAGAACGAGCTGACAATCTCGTCCGAAGCGCATGTCTGAGCGAAGCTGAGCCCATAAGCGAAGCAAGCGAGTTCGCGAGGACGAGTCGGTTTCAGGAAGCGAAGTTCGAATTTAGTGCGAAGGCGACCGGCAAGAGAGCCTGTTGCGGATACACCGATACAGGAAGTTTTTTGTCGAATGTGGGCGGTATTTTAACAAAAAAAAGAACCGGAACATCATGTTCCGGTTCTTTATGTAATCAGGATGCCTGATTATTTGTAAAGTTCAACGAGCTTGAGTAAGTGCTGATATCTTTCGTTAGCAACCTTCTCAGATTCTGCGAAGAGTTTTTCTGCTCTTTCAGGGAAAGGTTTAACGAGACGTGTGTATCTGGATTCGTTGTTAAGGAATTCCTGATATGTTCCGTCGCCTTCCTTGGATGTAAGAGTGAAAGGATTCTTTCCTTCAGCCTTAAGTGCAGGATTGAATGAGAAGAGGTTCCAGTAACCTGCCTTAACAGCTTTCTTCATTTCATCCTGGCAGTGGTTCATACCGCCCTTAGCGATACCGTGAAGTTCACAAGGAGCGTAACCGATGATAAGTGAAGGTCCGTTGTATGCTTCAGCTTCTGCGATAGCCTTAACTGCCTGAGCAGGGTTGGCACCGAGAGCGATCTGAGCAACATATACGTAACCGTAGCTCATAGCGATTTCAGCAAGGCTCTTCTTGGAGATTTCCTTACCTGCTGCAGCGAACTGACAAACTTCACCGATGTTGGAAGCCTTGGATGCCTGTCCGCCTGTGTTGGAGTACATTTCTGTATCGAATACCATAACGTTAACGTTCTCACCCGAAGCAAGTACGTGGTCTAAGCCGCCGAATCCGATATCATATGCCCATCCGTCACCACCGAAGATCCATACGGACTTCTTGGGAAGGTAATCTTTCTTGGCAAGTACTGCCTTAGCGTCGTCGCATCCGGCTGCAGCTGCTTTTTCAAGTTCCTTAACAAGTGCTTCTGCATATTCGGAGTTGCATGTTGTGCAATCCTTTGTTTCGATGAATTTCTCAGCTGCTGCTTTGAATTCTGCGCTGGCCTTGTCGGACTTAACCATCTCTTCGATCTTAGCGATAGCCTGGTTTCTGAGAACCTTCTGTCCTAAGTACATACCGAAGCCGTGCTCAGCGTTGTCTTCGAATAAGGAGTTGGACCATGCAGGACCCTTCTTGGAATCCTTGTTAACTGTATAAGGTGATGTAGCTGCGGGACCACCCCAAATGGATGAACATCCTGTAGCGTTTGAAATATACATATGCTCACCAAAGAGCTGTGTAATAAGTCTTGCGTATGATGTT